>NZ_JBNPXF010000009.1:0-128585 GCF_050433445.1 Kroppenstedtia sanguinis
TGAACCCAGTCTTGGATTTGGGACTTGCTCCGGACGCTCAAACGCTCACAAATGGATCGATAGGACAAGCCTTCTTCCAGACGAAGGCGAATCGCCTCCGCTTTGGTTTTCAATGTGTACCGTTTGAATGTTTGCCCCTTTTTCGCCATAAGAAAATCCCCTCCGGTAGATCAGTGCTTTTCTCCATCTTACCAGATGGACTTTTTTCACTGTCTACCTCAAGGGGATAATACCAATTTCCTTCATTGAAGTGGGCCTTTTCATATCCAGGGTCATCTTTGGTTATGCTTCTTTTTTGTCAAAGGCGGATCCGATCCCTGCACCTAAGGAGATTCCCAGTGCAAGTCCAAGGGCTGTGGAGTCTATCGCTTGTCCAAATATCAGGCCAAAAGCCACACCAAAGGTCATCCCCATCGCAACACCATTCATTTTGTTGCCCCTGTTTTCATTTTTCTCTTGATCGATGTGGTTCACCTCCTCTACTCGACTTAACCTATACATCCGTCCGATCGAATCGAATATCATTCTATCTCAGGGCTGTTGATTAACCAGAAAATGGGCGGCGGAAGGGAGTCGTGTGCTGCCAAAGCGACCTTTGTGCCACAGGCACTACAATCCAAAGGAGCTGAAGCTCTAGATTAAGGGTTGCCATCCTACCCAGCGGAGAATCTGGAGAGAGGGCGTTTAGGGGCAACCTCTTCCCTGTGTTGCTTCCGTAAGGCTTTGCCCCTGCCCGATCGGAAGATTTGGAGCGGCCAGTTTTCACTTCCTTGCCGGATGGCAACGGTCGCGTGGGTGAACACGATCTCCCCATCCAAAATATAGCTAATCAACACGCCTGATTCTATCTATTTCAGCGTAGAATAATCGTTGAATGGAGATCAATGAAAGGAGATCACAGGTGAAAACTCAGAGGCACCAGATTCAGACGTTTTCTTTAAATCGGCAAGTTTACTCGATGTTTTTTATCCCCTGTCGGTGATGATAACTTTCCCGTTGTCCGTCGGCTTCTGCCTTTGTATAATTGATCTGGTATGCAGATCTCATAACTATATAAAGGAGGCGAGTCTGGGTGGCTTTTTCCAAAAATATATCGAAGGAATTGATCCTCATCCTGGCAGGGTCTTTTATTTTTGCCTTGGGAATCAACTATTTTGCCATTCCCAATAAGTTGGCCGAAGGGGGGATCGCCGGGGTCACCATTATCACTTATTATTTATTTGCATGGTCACCGGGACTGGTCAACCTAGCATTAAATATTCCTTTGTTCTTTCTCGGTTTTAAAGTGTTGGATCAGCGAACCATGATTTACACGATTCTCGGGACGACCGCCTCTTCCTTTTTCCTGACCATCACCGAATCATGGGGCGCCCCGATTTCTGGGGATCCTCTCTTAGCCTCTCTCTATGCGGGGGTTTTCGTCGGAGTCGGTCTGGGACTGGTGTTTCGTGCCGGAGGTACCACAGGAGGTGCCTCCATTCTGGCGCAGCTGGGACACAAATACCTAGGGTGGAGTATCGGCCGTTCCTTGTTGGCCATCGATCTGCTGGTGTTGATGGGGGCCTATTTTGTAATCGGTCGCGAAAAGGTGATGTACACCCTCGTCGCTGTCTTCATCGGCGCCCGGGTGGTGGATTTCGTCATCGAGGGGATGGATGCGCGAAAAGCGGTCACCATCATCTCCTATTCCGCTGTGACGATCTCCGATCGGATCACCCACGAACTGGAGCGAGGAGTTACTCTTCTCAAGGGACGGGGCGGCTATACCGGGACAGATAAAGAAGTTCTGTACATTGTTATCAATCGCCAGGAACTGCCTCGGTTAAAACAGTTGGTTCATCAAGTAGACTCCTCTGCCTTTCTGGTGGTCCATGATGTCCGGGATGTTTTGGGAGAAGGATTTACATTTGAACGGACTCATTCTTAGACCTTCGTTGGATCGATGTAGAGCCTGCTATAAATAAACCCAGGGTTCCGGGAACATGCGGAACCCTGGGTTTATTTGATCCTTGACGCTATTTATAAAGCGGGTTTAGCTCCGCCATTTAATTGGTCGAAATCCAAACGATTTACAGGTTGAAAACCTCTCGTCTCCAAAAAATTCATCTGATGCGGAAAAGAGGCGATCCCATCGAGGCAGTCGACACTTTCCAAGGGAATGGGAGCCAACTCCGATCGGGTGATCCGTACCGACAGGATGGTCTCTTTCATTTTTCGTCCTGTCCCTTGAGCCAAAAATTCTTCCTCCACATGGATCAACACCTGTTCCATTGGGATCAGGGCGAAAAGCTCCCGTGCAATCCGCAGGACACAACTGCAAACAAAATCCTGGTAAATATGATTCTTTAGCGTCTGAGTCATCTCGTTCATGGATACATTTCCCTTCGCAGTCAGTCTCTTTTCCGTATCCGGGACCACCTTTTCAAATGGGACGTGGAGAACCACCTCCGTTCGATCGGTGCCCATCGCCAGAGTCAGACTGGAACCGAGATCGATGATCTCTTCGAAGGGAGCCTCCCTTCGCACCACTTCCGTATAAGCCTGGAGATCCCCCGTCAATACCCTTTTGGCCAGCTCCGTTCGATCTTGCCACTCCTGCAAATCCAGTTGATCCCGGTGCCGAGCCTCCACCACTTTCCTCTCCAATTCTTTCCTTTTCTTATCCTCTTTCCTAAACAATCGATCCCAAGAGGATGGCTCGTAATTATCCAGATCAATTGCAGCCCCGCGCTCATGGGGACCGGGAAGACCCGCTTCAAAAGGGGGAAGCTTTACGGCTTCCGCCTGCCAATCGATGGGTTCCGTACATTCCATATGAACCGTCTTGAGTAGCTCCATCCGGTTTTCAAATTCCTTCACTTCCAACCGATTACGCTCTTTCTCTGACTGTGTTTCGTTGATCAGATCGTGGATTTCAGCTCGTTGTTGGCGGGAACTGCGGGCTCTTCGGAAGCTCAATCGCGGCTCATCATGCAGTCCCGCCTCCAGATGGGTAGCCCTTGTTGTGTCTGCCACCCCATCGATCCCCGGACGAAGAACCGAATTTCCATCAATGACACTTAAACCTCTTTGACTGATCTTGAGTCTGACTCTCTGGCCGAGACCGAAATTCTTCCGAAAACCAAACCCCATTCTTGTCCCCTCCTTCATAAGTATTTATTCGCATCCAACATCCGTTTTTAGACCTTTTTGCGTATTTTCCCATCACTCTGACGGAACCGCGGGCCCACTGATGCATCTCTCATCCCGGAGTGAGACGTGAAAAAACCCCTTACCGATCGGGATCAGGGGTTTAGGAGCGGCGGGGAACCTCCCCACGCCTGTCGAGTTTATTCACAATCCCATCCAAACTTTCTTGTGGGGTCAAGCGGTGGGGATCCAGGATCAAAGTTGGTCTAGATGGCTCAAAAAAATGGAAATATTCCTGATTGCGCTCGTACTTACCTGTGTCATCTCGGCTCAGGCGAACCTGAAGAGGACAAGTCAATAGGATTTCCCAAAAGTTGGGGATCTCACTTCCTCAACAGATTCCTCCATTGACGGTATCTTCCCACACCGGCTATCACCACTGACGTTTCACACTGAAAAATCTTTTCGCTAAAACACTAGATTCTCTATCTTCAGTTACTGCTTTTCCTGCTAGGTGGATGCCTGGGGCTTGATGATGGACGGAGACAAGGTATCGCTGTCCAACCGAAACAGACGGTGGTTCATGGATCGAAAGTGTTCTTCCAGCCTTCTGGCAAGGGTCGTTTTCCCTGTTCGCGAATGACCCGTCAGCCAAATCACCCAGTTTTGAATCCGATGTTATCCTCATCCTATGACGGTGTGCCGAAAATGCCTGCGCAGTCCACGAAAAGAAGGAGGGACATCTCCCTCCTTCTTCTCCAGATATCCAATTCCTTGCACTCACAGTTAGTCTGTGATCTCATGCACCTGTCACCAGCGGACCGGCTCTCCGACCCGAAGGGTGAACACCGATTCAATCCGTCCCACAGTGTCGCCCTTGGCATTTTTCACTTCTGGGCGGGTATAAGCGGACAACTGATCCAACTCACCAGTATCCTTTCCAATCCCCAGCTGACGAAGAATTTCATTGACTGCTTCATAAAGAACCCGTTCCGCCCCATCCTCCACTTTGACAGCAATCCCGAGTCCCTCTTTCCGGTCGGCGACGCAGTAGACGGCTTCCGCTCCCTGTTTTCCCAACAACCGGCCATTAAAAGCTTTCATCAAATCTGTACAGTAACGGTTTTTTCCGCCAACCATTTCCGGATACTGAACCATCGCATCGGTCACTTGTTCCATCGCCTGGCATCGGGAGAGATCTTCTTCACGGGAGGGATCCGCCAATCGCGCATAGATGGCAGCGAGACGATCCAAAGGCAATCGATAGGCCGGGACACCGCAACCATCCACTGCAGCTACCATCTGATTCGCCGCCATGTCGGACAGGCAGGCGATCTCCTGCAAAATCCTCTGCTGTACCGGATGGTCTCCCTGGGAATAACCGACGGGATCCTCTCCCAGATGAACAGCAGTCACCATCATTCCCGCATGTTTTCCCGAACAGTTGTTATGAAGGGGAGTGGGAGATTCCCCCTGTCGGATCAACTCATGATAGCTCTCCTGATCTCGCGGTGGGTGAGTTCCACATTCCAGGTCCTCCTCTGACAATCCAGCAGCCTGTAAAATTGCGGCTACCCGTTGTCGATGGACTTCCTCCCCATTGTGGGAAGCACAACATAAAGCCAGATCTGCCCCTTCTAAGTTAAATCGATGTGCCGCCCCCGAGGTCACCACCGGCAAGGCCTGCACCGGTTTTAAAGCCGACCTGGCAAAAGTGGGACGGAAGGCATCCCCCAAGTGCCATAGCAACTTCCCTGAGTGATCCACCACTGCCGCGTGAATCCGGTGTGTACTTTCCAGCCATTCTCCCCGATATAGACGAACCCCATCCACCATCACAATTCCCCTCTCGAATAATGATGAAAATAGTCCCACTACCAGCTTAACGGAGGATCGTCCATTCGTCACTGGGTGGTGAAGAGGAAGTAAAAAAAAGCGGGTTCTTTTGTGGTACAATTCATTATATCCCACAGCTTTTCAACTTTTTTCTTGAAAAAAGGCATCGAGACCCTGCGGCTTTTTTGGGTGTCTCGATGTCCGCGACAATGACAACCAACCATTTTCTAAGGTTTAGCCCTGAAAGGACGGCAACGAATCATGTATTATACTTCCGTATTGGACAACTATCCCCTCTGGGCCGCATTGACAGCCATCACACTGGCCCAATGTTTGAAAGTACCCTGGAATTTCACTGTCACCCGCAGATGGGATTGGACTTGGGTTTTTAATACCGGTGGCATGCCCAGCGGCCACACAGCCGCCGTCACCTCTCTCGCCACCGCCATCGGGCTCTGGGAGGGATGGGGTTCCCCTTTGTTTGCAGTCACCACCGTTCTTGCGATTATTGTAATGTACGATGCCACCGGTGTCCGCCGGCAAGCAGGGATGCAAGCACAAGTCCTCAATCGGTTGGCTCAAGATTTCACACAGATGATGGAGGAGATCCGCCATATCAAATATAAGTCCCGCCACGAGACAGGCGTGAAGTTGAAGGAGATCCTGGGACATCAACCTATTGAGGTGTTTTTCGGTGCCTGGTTTGGAATGGGTGTCGCCTTGATCCTGTACGGATTATGGATCCGATGAATTAACTTATCTCCTTCAAAGAAAACGGGACATAAAAATTTCATCTACATATTCTCCATTGAGAATCCCCTGTCGACGGCGATTCCCCTCCAGACGGAATCCGTATTTGCGATATAGCCGAATCGCCCGCTCATTGTTGGACCAGACGTCCAGGTTGATTTTTTCCAAGTTGTTGTCTTGGGCCCAGTCGATCGTATACTCCATCAACTTTTTTCCCAAACCCATCCCACGATATCCTGGGATGAGCCAGGTACGAAAGGTTGCCGTATGGTCACTGACGCCTCGGGAGCCTTTTCTCAACTGGGCAGTCCCTGCGATGATTCCATCCACCTTCACCACGGCGTACATACCACCGGCGTCCTGAATCTGTTTGATCTCTTCTTTCTGTTCCTGGGAATCCGGCAAAGAATCCGGTGTTTCATCCAAGTAGACCCTTTCTCGGATCACCCGGGCCAGCCGTTGTCGCAACTCGGGTGCATCCTCCTCCCGTCTGGCTTGGCGAATCACCACCCTCTGTCTGTTCACCTGAAATGTTCGTTTCTCCTGAAATGAAGCGACTGGCATCTGTATCATGTATCTGTCTCCCCTCAAATGATTGCTTGCTCACCGTTGCGATCCTAGCTCAAGGGAGGTGTTTAAAATGCAACGGATTGTATCCATTTGTCCGAGCAACACTGAAATATTATGGGCACTCGGTCTCGGCGAAAATATCGTCGGAGTAGATGATTATTCCGATTGGCCCGAGCCGGTCAAACGATTGCCCCGGTTGGGCCCGGATCTTCAGATCGATATGGATCAACTTCAATCCCTGCAACCGGATTGGGTGCTGGCATCTCTCAGTGTTCCCGGAATGGAAAAAAACATTGAATCTCTGCAACGAACCGGCATTCCCTTCATCGTGCTACACGCTGGCGGATTGGAGGATATCCCGCAGGATTTTATCCGTGTGGCCCGGCAGGCACAGATGGAAAAAAGAGGCGAGGAACTCGCTAAAGCTTTCCGTACCAAACTGGAATCGATTCGCTCCCGGGTTCCCCGGGATCGCCCCTCCCCTCGCCTCTATTGGGAATGGTGGCCCAAACCAGTGTTTACACCCGCCAAAGAAAATTGGCTGACAGATGTCAGCCAGGTCGTGGGTGCGGTCAATGTGTTTGCAGATGAAGAAGGGCAGAACGTCCGCACAGACTGGCAGAGCGTAGCCGCCAGAGAGCCTGATTACACCCTAGCAGTCTGGACCGGAGTTCCCATCGAACGGGTCCGCAAAGAGAAAATTACTCACCGACAGGAGTGGAAGGGGCTCCCCTTTGCCCAGGAAGACCGAGTTCATATCCTGGAAGAAGGATGGTACTGCCGACCCTCTCACCGCATCTTAACCGGAATTGAACACCTGGCTCACCTCTTGTACCCAGACCTCTTCGCCCCGCCGGACCCTGACCACCCACTTTGAAGAATTTCCGACCCAACCAAAAACCGCGCTTCCCTTGAAGGAAACGCGGTTTTTGGTTGTTCCACACTAAAACATGCGATAACCTTTTTTCCTTAAATACCGGATCGTCAAACCTCCGCCGACAATGCCGAGCAATCCCACGGTCAGCATCAGATAGTCTCCACTCTTCAGGTGAAAAGTGAACAGATAGTATCCCAAAAGCCCCAGGTACAGGATGAAAGGTAGCCAGGTGGTTTTTAAGATCATATTCAATATAAAGGAAATCCCAAACCCCAGGAACCCGAACAAGGGGACCCCGATGATATATTGGGGCAGGCTCATCACAGTCATCGCCTCCGCTAACCTCATCGTCACGTATTCGCGACTGATTCTCTGGACATTTTAACACAGATCCAACCTCCATGCGACGAAGTGGTGAACAAGATGTGGCAGTCCGCCAACAATAGGCCACTTCCGTTTGCTACAGGAAAACCCATTGGATACAATGAGAAGTGGAAACCAGAGACAAGGAGGACTGTCAGATGCGTCCACAAAGCGGAGGAAGACCTCCGATGAGTCGTCCCGGCCAAGCTGCCGGTGAAACCGCCCCCAGCGGTCAGAAGAAAAAACTGCCGACCCAATTTGTCAACTTTGTTTTCTTTAAAGTAGATCCTGCTTGGCGCCGTTTGAGCTCCGAAGAGCAGGAAGAGGGAAAACAAGAATTCGCTTCCGTTGTGAAGGAATACCAAGACAACGGAGTTATGGTTCACTCTTATTCCATGGTTGGGATTCGATCCGACGCTGATTTCATGTTATGGCGGATCGCCAAAACTGTGGAGCAGTTCCAAGAAATGATGACCCGGCTCCTTCACACTGGGCTCGGTAAATATCTCCAGATCACCTATTCCTACCTCTCCTTCACCAAACGGAGCATGTATGTGGATAAAATGGATCCGGAGCACCAAAATCCCCGGATGTACATCATTCCCGGAATGAAGAAATATCTTTTTATTTACCCCTTCATCAAAACCCGGGACTGGTACCAGTTGTCGTATCCAGCCCGCCAAGGGATGATGGACGAACACATTCAAGTGGGAAGCAAATATCCCTCGGTGAAGCTGAACACAACCTATAGTTTCGGCATTGACGACCAGGAGTTTGTGGTCGCCTTCGAAACCGACGAGGTCACCGATTTTTCTCTGCTCGTGCAGGATCTTCGCGAGACAGAAGCCAGCCGCTACACCCTCCGGGATGTGCCCATGTTCACATGTATCCATCACTCGGAGATCATGGAGACATTGAACACCCTTTAATAAAAAAAGCCCGGCTTAGGCCGGGCCTCTTGATACGACGAAAATTTCTCTACCGACTTCACGGGGATTAGGATATAAGAAGCCCCCGTCCATCGGAACGGGGAGTTGAATCAGTCCGCATCTTTAGAACTTCGCTTTCTTGAACATCAGGGAAAGGCCCCCGATCAGATAGAACCAGCGCCAGTCATTTATCCGTTTCATCATGGAAGCGGTGGAACCGGTTATCTTCTTGCCGAAAGCCACACCGATCGCCGAACCGCGTCCCAAAGAAGCCAATGTCCCTTTGGACTCAAACTTGAAGGGTTTCATGGAACCTCCCCGCAACTGAGCCACCAGATTGCCAGAAAGGTGTTTCCCTTGCTGAGTGGCCATCTGTGCCGTAGGCGGGAAAGGGCGCCCTGCCTCTTCATTGATAATCAATGAGCTGTCTCCCACGACAAATAAATCATCGTAACCGGGAGCCCGCAAGTATTCGTCCACTTTGACACGACCCCGAGCCGTTTCGATGCCAGCTTCCTCCAGCAACGGGTTGCCCCGCACTCCACCTGTCCAGACGACAGTAGCGGAATCAATCTTCTCCCCGCCTTTGAGAATCACACCATCCGGGTTGCATTCTTCGATAGGCGTACTGATCCGGAACTCGACACCATGATCCTCCAGATACTTCATTCCATACTTCACCAGTTCTTCGTCAAAACCCGGCAGGACCGTCGGAGCGGCTTCCACGTTGACCAGACGAACTTTTTCACGGGGAATGTCAAATTGACGGCACAACTCAGGAATCCGGTCTACCAGCTCACCCACAAATTCGATACCGGTAAAACCAGCACCCCCGACCACAATCGTCAGTAACTCATCCCGCTTTTCCTCACTGTTATGATACTGGGAGAACGAATACTCGATATGTTCCCGAATCTGGCGTACACCGTTGAGATTGCGGATTAAGAAAGCGTTTTCCAATAAGCCCTTGATCCCAAAGGTTTCCGGAGCGCTTCCCAAGCCAAATACCAAGTAATCATACTTCAGAGGTTCACGACCGGCCAGATGGACTTCTTTGTTTTCGGGGTCTACCCGGGTCACTTCATCCTGCACGAAGCGAACTTTCTCCGGTTTGAGAAGACCTGCAATGTCCACTTGGGCATAATCCGGATCCAACGTTCCCGCCGCCGGTTCGTGAAGCTTGGTGGTAACATAATGATACGGATTCAGGTTGACCAGAGTCACCTCTGCTTCCTGATGGTTCAATTCTTTCTGGAGACTGACCGTGGTCATCAATCCACCATAGCCTGCACCCAGAACTACAATTTTAGGAAGAGCCATAAGTACCACATCCATTTATCCATGTTAAAAATATCACAAACAACTCCGGTGTCCCCGTAACCACCGAACACTATAGACCATGATAAGACGAATCTCCATATTTGACAAGGGGGATCCTTTTATAAAAAGTCTCCCCTGAGGTCTGCTGCTTATCCAGCATAAAGTCGGTAAACTTCATCACAGAAAATCCTTTTTACTCCATTACATCTCCCGACATATTTCAGCATGGATCACTTTTTTTGCACCTGCCATCCCCACTTTTCCCATTTGTGGTTTGTTGGTCTGCCATCGGTTTTCATGATAGAATACAACCGACCGGAATCGGCAGGGTCAACGCAATCGCATCCTGGGCAGGGTCCCCGGACTTATTCATAAAACCACTTTACACCACTTGGAGGTGCATCCATGCCCGAGAAAGATCAACAAAACCCCGAAGTGACAGAGATCACCATCATCGGGGGAGGACCAACGGGACTTTTTGCCGCATTTTATGCTGGCATGCGCAATTCCTCTGTCAAGCTGATCGAAAGCCTACCTCAACTGGGGGGGCAACTTTCCGCCTTATACCCGGAAAAATATATCTATGATGTCGCCGGTTTTCCCAAAGTATCGGCACAGGAACTGGTAGATCAACTGGTAGAGCAATGCAAGTTGTTTGACCCGGTGTTTTGTCTGGATGAAAAAGTACTCAGCCTGGAGAAAAACGGGGAAGGGATCTTTGAAATCACCACAGATCGCGGAGTACATCGGTCCCAGTCCGTCATCATCACCGCCGGAGTCGGGGCATTTGAGCCAAGGAAGTTGAAAATCCCCGGTGCTGAGCAGTATGAAGGAAAGAACCTTCACTATTTTGTTCAGGATTTGCAACAGTTTAAAGGGAAGAAAGTCTTGATCGCCGGGGGTGGTGATTCCGCCGTCGACTGGGCCAACATGCTAGTGCCCATCGCGGAACAGGTAACTATCATCCATCGTCGCGACAAATTCCGCGCTCATGAATCCAGTGTGCACCAAATGATGAATTCCTGCGTTCAAGTATCGACACCCCGGGAGATCCTTGCCATTCACGGAGAAAACCGGATTGAAAAAGTAGTGATCGGCGACCCCAAACAAAATCTGACGGAAGAGCTGGAAGTCGATGATGTTATCGTCAGTTTCGGTTTTGTCTCCTCCCTCGGTCCGATCAAGGATTGGGGATTGGAAATTGAGAAAGGGTCGATTGTGGTCAATTCTCGGATGGAGACCAACATTGCCGGAATTTATGCTGCAGGAGATATTTCGACTTATCCAGGCAAAGTGAAGTTAATCGCCGTCGGATTTGGAGAAGCCCCCACCGCTGTCAACAATGCCAAACAGTTTATCGATCCTAAGGCCCGCCTGCAACCCGGACACAGTTCCAATATGAACTTTTAACTCACGGGTTGCCCTCTTTCTCAGACTGTGAATTCATTCAAATGAATGAGCCCCACCGGGGAAGGTAAACTAGGGATAACCTGACAAGGATGGTGAATCCCGATGAACCGATCCCGGTGGGTTGCTGGTACTTACCAATTGATGCTGGTCCTACTCACCCTGCTGATCCCACTCTTGATTTATTTCGCATCTCGGGGAAGAGGATTGGAAAGTGGGAACGGGACGATCGGTGCTGTTTTCGCATTTGTGGTCTTGCTGTCCTATCTGGTCATTTCCAACCGACGGAGGAGATAACCAATGGAACCGAGGACGGGGTGCCCAGTTTGCAACGGATTCAGTTCATTGGATGTCTCCTGTCCCAACTGCGGGGAGTGGATGGAGGACCAGGGCAGATTGTTCGATTTCTTGGCTCCGTACAGCCCTTACCGGCCGATCGATGATCTGAAAAGAACCGAGGGTATGACAGATTGGGAAATCTATCAATGCTCCCATCGACTTCATTGTCCACACTGCGGATGTCATGAAGTAAGCTGGGTAGCGGAACAGCCGATGTGACCTTCCCATGAAAAGCGCCGACCGGTAAAAGTCGGCGCTTTATCATTTACGGTGGGTTTGCCTCAAGATTTTATACCCCCTCCTCAGATTCTCCTGGGGGATCTTCATCTGTCAGTGGCCGGCTCCCCTCTATTTCACCGCCCCCTTCTCCGACTTGCCCCCCTCCGAGTCCTTCATTGATCATACGGTCCACATCGAGCCAAGCTTCGTCTTTCCCTTCATGAAGAAGATCCTTTTCTTTGGCTTCCGGAGCAGTCTGTTTCTTTTCCGAAACTGATGATAGATCTTCCATCCGCCGATCCTGCTGTGTCACAGCCAAACACCTCCGCAAAAGCTTGATTTCAGTCGGGATCGGGTACTCATCGCCGTTCTTCATGTGCCCTTTCCGTGCCGACTGGTTATTACACTTACTGAGGTAGTTTGAACCAGATCAGATAGGATTATTTGGAATGGTTCGGGCTGTTCGCTCCAATCTCAAAAATGAACTCTTTATTGTAAACACAAAAAACCTCCTTTTCAGGAGGCAACTCAAAGTGGAGATCTTACTTCAACATTTTTCGGGAACACCTGCATCCTTCGCCGTTCTGAAGGATGTACCACAACCACAGGTGGCGATCGCGTTGGGGTTATGAATGGTGAAACCGCCGCCCATCATCGATTCTTTGTAATCGATCTGGAGGCCGCGAATCAAAGGCTCACTCTCCCCATCAATCAATACGCGAATCCCGTTCAGATCCAGTTCTGTATCCTTGTCGGCTTTATTTTCATCAAATCCCATACTGTAGGTGAACCCGCTACAACCCCCGCCTTTAACACCTACACGGAGAAATTGTTCTTCGGGAGTTTCCTCGTCCTTCAGCATCTCTTTGATTTTATGACACGCCCGTTCGGAAAGTTCGATCATGTGGAAATTACCTCCTTCGTTTGGCGTGGCTTCACCTAAATTATACAAGGAAGGCACAAGGGATACAACCAGGCCCTTTCACGAAACAGACCTCTCATCGGATAAAACAGGAACTTCCCTAGATTCCCGCGCGGCTGAGGGCCACCTCCTTGATCTGTGAAGTGGATCTTCTAATGATGTAGGGAACCCGGTGATCCACTTCAGGTCGGGTGGAAAAACCGTGACACCGATTCCACTGATTGTGAAGCTCGTCCAACTCCTGGCTGATCCGGATCACCGCTGGGTGATTGAGACCCAGTTCAGCGGCCTGTTGATGCATCATCCTTCTCAGCCGCTCCATTTCCTCTTCCAATCGGTTCATCATCTGACCCCTTTCACCCGACCCCATCTGTCAAATATAGTAGGATGTTACCCGCATTGTACTCGATGAGAGTAGTTGATGAAACCAATTTTGTTTCGATTACGCATAAAATGGTAGATCGTTCGTTCTTTTGTAATATCGAGAGGAAATGGGAACATCCGTTTTCATTATAGCCTGCCACCTACTGGTTTTCAAATGAATTCGGGTGAAGGCACACTTTCGTCATCACAGCAGATCGAATAGATCATCCCATTTTTTTTGCTGTTCCTCTATCGCTCGGCGAATGTTTTGCAAAAGTGATTCCCCATTCTCTCCTGTGACGATTTCACCGTCCACCAGAGCATAAGGAGATTGAGCACAGATCTCACAGTTTCCCAGGCAGGCGGTTTCCAAAACTTCCACTTCCGGATCCGCCTCCAATTCTTCCTTGACCTTCTCCACATCCGGTGTCAACCGGTTAATGCAGAATTCCACCATCGGGTTCATTTCGAATCACCCCTTGAGGATCCTGAATCGGGACCTCGTCTTATTGTAACCGGTTTGGCATGGAAGCAAAAATCGAGGATTGTTTCCCTTTCATTTTGGACATGGTACACTGTCCTTGTCAGGCGTGTTGATTAGCCCTATTTTAGGCAGGAAATCAGGTAGGGATAGTGGGACGGTGAAGAGCCTTTGTACCCATAGGGCACAAGTCTCGCCAAGGTCACTCCGTTCCCGGTCTCGCTATGCGCTCTTTGCAAAAGATCGTAGCCGTCCCACCATCCCCGTCCCCTCAAGCAATTTTTTTGCGATGAGGGCAATGGGAAGAGCGAAAGGGTCGTTTCGTTCCCATCATCCACTTTATAGTTAATCAACAGCCCTGTGTCCTTGTATAATTTGGCTGATTCGATGTAACGATGCGAGGAGGAATATCGACTTGTCCCGAGGCATAGCCATCATTCTGATTGTTACCGGCCTTTTCCTCGTAGCCTACAACGGATACCAATGGTGGGATCAGATCCGCGTTGCGGTTCAAGATCCCAAACTGGCGATGTCCATCGCCGACGATTGGGATCAACTGGACAAAGAGCCTTCCAAAAAGAAGGGGGACGACGCCGATTTCAAACCCAGTAGAGGGGATCAGATCGGACAACTCTTCATCCCCCGCATCGGCGCTGTTTTGCCCATCATCTATGGAACAGAAGCTGAGGAACTGGCCAAGGGAGTGGGTCAGTATATCGGATACGGGACGGTCCTTCCCGGTGAAACGGGCCACTCTGTTCTCGCAGGCCATCGAGAAACTACCTTTCGGCGAGCAGGGGAATTGAAAACAGGTGACAAAATTTACGTGAAGATGAATCATCACACCCATACTTACCAAATTCGTAAAACATTCATCGTCGATGAGCATGACCGCAGTGTCATCGTTCCCCACGATCAGCCCGATCTGTCCCTGATCACCTGCTACCCTTTCAACCTGGTGGGCAGCGCCCCCCAACGTTACATTATCCGCGCAGACCTGATCGAGAGCAAAGAGAACGAATGAGGCTCTTCCTTCACTTTCAAAAGATTTCAATCCACAACGGGCCCCTTTCCCACTTGGGAAGAGGCCCGTTGATTTCATATATTCTCGAAGAGGTAAAGGCATCTGACTCATTCTTTACCTGCCACCACCGGGGCAATCCCCAGCTTCTCCAGTTTGGATTGAATATCTTTTAGACAGGGAGCTCCTTCCCCGACAATCTCTCCGTCAATAACCACCACCGGGTACCAGAGATCCTCTTCCACTACCCGACGAGAGAAATCCTGTTCCTCCTCGCCGCTGGGATGGTGAATATCCACATGATGGATCGACACCTGATCCCCGTATTTCCGTCCCAGAGCCGCCGACAGCCAAGAGGCCGTCTCTTGCGAGGATGGGAGATTGACACAGCTCGCACAAAGCTCCTCCGCTCCATACACCCATACTTTCACCTTCATCGGCCATCCCCTCCCCTCTCAGCGAAGCGCCTGTTCCAAGTCTTCCAAAAGATCTTCCGGATCCTCCACTCCCACAGAAATTCGGATTAATCCCTCCGTGATGCCCAGTTCCCGGCGCCGTTCCGGGGGTATCGAAGCATGGGTCATCCGGGCAGGCACAGAAATCAAACTTTCCACCGCCCCCAGACTTTCCGCCAGGGTGAAGAAGCGGGTTTTGGATAACACCTGTTCCGCGCGAGCTCCATCCCCCACATCAAAGGAGATCATCCCCCCAAACCCTCTCGCCTGCTTAGCTGCAATGGAATGCCCTGGGTGCTCACTCAGACCAGGATAAAAAACCTGCTCGATCTCCGGCCGGCCCTTCAGCCATTCAGCCAGCTTTCGGCTAGTAGCCTCATGCTGTCTCATCCGAAGTCCCAAGGTTTTGATCCCCCGGATCAATAACCAGGAATCATGGGGGGACAGAACCCCTCCCATGGAATTCTGCAGAAAGTGAATCCGCTCCCCTAACGCCTCATCCTTCACCACTACCAGTCCGGACACCACATCACTGTGTCCGCCTAAATATTTGGTGGCGCTATGGATGACGAGATCCGCACCCAGATCGATGGGGTTTTGCCAATAAGGCGTGAGGAAGGTGTTGTCCACGATCAAAAGCAATCCATGTTTGCGGCAGATCTCCGCCATTTCCCCAATATCTGTTACCTTCAGCAGAGGATTGCTGGGAGTTTCCATGAAAACGGCTTTCGTCTCGGGGCGTATGGCCGCCTCCACTTCCTGCGGACGGCTGGTATCCACAAAATCGCTTCGAATTCCCAACCGATTGAACACTTGACTCATCACCCTGTAAGTTCCACCGTAAACATCATCCCCCATCACCAGATGATCTCCTTGATCAAACAGGGAAGTGACAGTGGATATGGCTGCCATGCCAGAGGCGAAGGCAAATCCTTGGGTACCATTTTCCAGATCAGCGATCAATTTTTCCAAAGCTTCCCTGGTGGGATTGCCTGTGCGGGAATATTCATAGCCCCGATGTTGACCGATCGCATCCTGTTTATAAGTGGAGACTTGGTAGATTGGTACACTGACAGCACCGGTTCGCTCATCCCCGAATACGCCACCGTGGATCAATTGGGTATCGATTCGCATCTTTTCTACTCCCCTTCTTCATAGATCTGTTGGCTGAGATAACGATCACTTCCATCGGGAAAGATCACCAGGATCCGAGTCCCCGGAGCGGCTTGCTTCGCTTCGTCCAAAGCGGCATGAAAGGCGGCTCCAGAAGAACTAGCGACCAGCATCCCTTCCCGTCGGGCCAGTTCTTTCGTTCTCCGAAAGGCGTCCCGATCCAAAACCGTGTGGATGGCATCGAAGTAGGATGAATCCATATACTCCGGCAGGAACTCCATCCCGATCCCTTCTGTCTTATGCGGAGCCGGCTCGCCTCCGCCGAGAATGGAACCCTCTGGTTCCACAATCACCGTTTTCATATGGGGATTCTGCTCCTTCAGGTAACGGGCACATCCCATAAAGGTACCTCCGGAACCCGCTCCTGCCACGAACACATCCAAGCGGCCCTCCATCTGTTCCCAGATCTCTGGTCCCGTCGTCTCATAATGGGCCCGAGGATTGGCCGGATTGCCAAACTGCTGGGGGCAGTAGGCACCCCCGATAGTTTTCGTCAACTCTTCCGCCTTGGCAATCGCTCCCCGCACTCCCTCTTCCGCTGGGGTATTCACCACTTGTGCTCCCAGAGCGCGCATCAGCTCCTGCTTCTCCTGGGAAAATTTCTCCGGCACCACAAAGATCACCTGGTAACCGGTTCCCACCGCTGCCAAAGCCAATCCAATTCCCGTATTTCCAGCAGTCGGTTCAATGATCGTCCCTCCCGGCTTCAATTGGCCGGTTTCTTCCCCCGCTTGGATCAAAGAAAGACCCAGTCGATCCTTCACGCTGCCTCCTGGATTCAGATACTCCAACTTTGCATAAAGCTGAACTCCCTCAGGAATCGGAAAATCCTTGATTCGCACCACTGGTGTCCAGCCGATCAGTTCCTTGATATCCTCATATACCTTTTTCATCCATATCCCTCTCCCCATCACCGTTCAATTCTCAGGATACCTCCTTCATCTTATCATGAGGATGGGAATGGGAGAAATACCTGCATCCCTTGCATGATTCACCCAAGACAGATTCTCCGTAATCCTGTATAATGAGGTAAAGACCGTTTCCCCTCAGAAACGAGTTGAAAATGCCGGTGTCACCCACAATAAATGAATCGAGTGCAGGTGTTTGATTAGCCCTATTTGGGGAAGGAAATAAGGTGGGATGGTGGGACTGCGGAGAGCTTTGCGCCCTTTGCGAGAGATCGTAGCCCTCCCACCATCCCCGTCCCCTCAATGGGAAGAGCGAAAGGTCAATTTTGTTTTCACCACCCATTTTCCGGGTAATCAACAGCCTTGAATCGAGTGACTCTCTTTTATCGGAAAGGAGCAGGCCATTATGAAAGAACAAGTGCAGGAAGTTCTAGATAAACTTCGCCCCTTCATCCAACGGGACGGCGGCGATGTGGAATTGGTGAACGTCGAAGAAGGAGTGGTCAAAGTTCGCCTCCTTGGAGCCTGTGGTAGCTGCCCCAGCTCCACCATCACTCTGAAGGCGGGAATTGAGCGGGCCTTGATGGAGGAAATCCCTGGGGTCTCTGAAGTAGAGCAAGTCCTGTAAAAACTCGAGAATGGAACTCAACAACCGCTGGGATCGAGCCGGTGGTTGTTTTTATCAAAAATAAAGAACGTACATTCGGATCATAACAAAAAAATACCCTGAACCGGATCGGTTCAGGGGAGATCACTCAGTCTTCTTTTTTCGCTTGTTCTTTTTTGAGGGATTCCTCCTCATATAAATGACAAGCAACCCAGTGCATCGGACGGACTTCCTGCCATTTAGGAACGGCTTGGGCGCAAACATCCATCGCCTTTGGGCAACGGGTTCGGAAACGGCACCCGCTGGGGGGATCGATCGGACTGGGGACGTCCCCCTTCAAGATGATACGCTCTCGCTGTTTACCCACATCGGGATCAGCGATCGGGACCGCAGACAGCAACGCTTCCGTGTACGGATGCAGAGGCGTCTCATACAGTTCGTGACTGTCAGCTAGCTCGACCAGATTCCCAAGGTACATCACTCCGACCCGGTCACTGATATATTTCACCATCGACAGATCATGAGCGATAAACAGATAAGTTAATTCCTTTTCCCGTTGCAGTTTTTTCATCAGATTGACCACTTGAGCCTGAATGGACACATCCAGTGCAGAAATCGGCTCATCCGCGATGATGAAATCAGGATCCACTGCAAGTGCGCGCGCAATCCCGATCCGTTGCCGCTGTCCGCCACTGAACTCATGGGGGAAGCGATCGGCGTGCTCTTCGTTGAGACCGACAGTCTTCAGGAGATCAACCACTTTTTGCCGCCGCTCTTCCCCTTGGGCCAATCCGTGGATATCCAATCCTTCGGCGATAATATCCCCCACCGTCATGCGAGGGTTCAGGGAAGCATAAGGATCTTGGAAGATCATCTGCATCTCTCGGTTGAATTCCTTCAGATTCTTGCCTTTGAGATCCTTGGTAGTATTCCCTTTAAACCGAATCTCCCCTTCGGTCGCTTCATACAGGCGAATGATCGTACGGCCGATGGTGGACTTGCCGCAGCCGGATTCCCCGACGAGACCCAAGGTCTCCCCTTTGTACACATCAAAGGTGACATCATCCACTGCCTGAACCACTTGATTGCGACCCATATTAAAGTGCTTCTTGACTTGCTTCACCTCGAGAATTTTTTCCGCTTTGGACTCCGCTGTACTCATTTTGAACCCCCTCCTACGATTTCAACTGGCGATTCTACTGCAGGTGCCATGGGGTGATCCAACCAGCAGGCCACTTGATGAGTTCCATCCTCCTGGATGTGGGTGGTCTCAGGCATTTGCTGTTTGCAAATTTTCATCGCATGTTTACAGCGGCTCGCAAAGGGACAACCTTTGGGCGGAGAAAGAAGATCTGGCGGCGTTCCGAAAATCGGGGTCAGCTGCTTTTCCCGGGAAAGATCCAGTCGCGGCATCGACCCCATCAGCCCCCAAGTGTAAGGATGACGCGGTCGATAGAAGATCTCATCCACCGTCCCGGTCTCCACCACTTTCCCTGCGTACATCACCACCACACGATCGGCGGTTTCCGCCACCACACCCAAATCGTGAGTGATTAGAATGGTGGATGTTTCCAATTTTTCTTTCAAAGCATTCATCAAGTCCAGGATTTGGGCCTGAATCGTCACATCCAAAGCCGTTGTCGGCTCATCGGCAATCAGCAGTTTGGGAGCACAAGCCAACGCAATAGCGATCATGGCCCGTTGCCGCATCCCACCACTAAACTGGTGCGGATATTGGTTAATCCGGTTTTCCGGGCTGGGAATCCCCACCAGCCGCAACATTTCCAGCGCCCGTTCCCTCGCTTGGGCTTTTCCTAAGTTTTGGTGCTTGATCAAACCTTCCATGATTTGCTTACCCACAGTCATGGTCGGGTTGAGAGAAGTCATCGGATCCTGGAAAATCATCGCGATCTCTTTGCCTCGAATCGCCTCCATCTGCTTTTCCGACAACTTGGTCAAGTCCTGATCGTCAAACAGGACTTCACCGGATTTAATCCAGCCCGGGGGTTGCGGAATCAATCTCATAATACTTTGTGAGGTGACACTCTTTCCACAACCGGACTCTCCAACGATCGCCACGGTTTCCCCTTTTTTCACATCGAAGCTAACACCACGAACCGCCTGCACTTCACCATTGTAGGTTTTAAAGGAAACATGCAAATCCCGTACTTCCAATAGATTTTTCTTTTCCATCTGATCCGTCCCTCCTTTCTTATTGTCGCAGTTTCGGATCTAAAGCATCGCGCAGTCCGTCACCCACCAGGTTGAAAGCAAACATGATCAATGACAGGACAATAGCTGGATAAAACAACTGATAGGGATACAATTGCAACTGTTTATATCCTTCTTCAATCAGCACACCGAGACTGGCTTCTGGCGGCCGGATCCCCAGCCCGATGAAGGCGAGGAACGCTTCAAAAAATATAGCTGTCGGAATGGAAAACATAACGGTAATGATAACAGGTCCCATTACATTGGGTAGCATATGCTTGACCAACATCCGAGGAGTGCTGGCCCCTAGGGTCCGTGCCGCCAATACATACTCCTGGGACTTCAGCTTCAGCATCTCACCCCGTACCACCCGGGCCATAGTGATCCAACCGGTAATCCCCATCGCCAAAGCGATGGCAAATATCCCCGGATCCAACCACAACAACAGCAAAATAATGACAACCAGGTTGGGAATTCCATAGAGCACTTCGATGATGCGCTGCATCCAGTTATCCACCCGGCCGCCGTAATAGCCGGAGATACACCCGTAGGGAACCCCGATGAACAGGTCAAAAGCGGTCGCCAGAAAGGCGATTAGCAGGGAAATCTTCGCTCCATACCAGATCCGTGTCCAAAGGTCCCGCCCCAGACTGTCCGTCCCGAGCCAGTGATCCCCAAAGGGTTCTTTGTTAATGACATTGTAGTCTTGTGCCCGAAAAGAGTATGGGTTCAATTCCGGTCCAATGATCGCCATGAGGGCAATGATCAGCAACAGGATGCCTCCGATCAGCGCCCCTTTGTTAGAGCGGAACCGACGCCAGACATCTCCCCAGAAAGTAAGTTTCTTATGAGCGATTTGCTCCTGTTCCTTCACATCTTGTTCTGCCGGTTCAAACAGGTCCGGTGTCAGATTTTTGGTCGTCTCCATCCTGATCACTCCTTCGCTCCCGAAATACGGATCCGAGGATCAATCACACCATACAGCACATCGATCAGGAAGATACTGACGATCAACAAGGCGCTGTAGAAGATAGTAACCCCCATGATTACCGTATAATCCTTTACCTGAATCGATTCCACGAACATCCAGCCCATCCCCGGTACGGCGAAGATTTGCTCTACCACCAACGAACCGGTGATCAATCCGATCACCAAGGGGCCCATCACGGTCACCGCCGGAATCAACGCGTTGCGCAAAGCATGGCGTCCCAGGGAGGCGGTCCAGGTCAAGCCCTTGGCTTTGGCCGTCTTCATATAATCCTGCCCCAATACCTCCAGCATCTCGGTCCGAATATAGCGGGCAATCGTGGCAATCACCAGGAAGGAAAGGGAAAGCGTCGGCAAAATGGTATGTTCAAAGGAACCCCATAAACCCGTGGGTAAGATCCCCCATTTCACCCCCACATAATAGGAAAGGAGTGTGGCAATCACAAAGCTGGGTACGGAGTACCCGAGAACGGAAATCACATTGGCGGTGTTATCCACCCAAGTACCGCGGCGAAGGGCGGCGATGGAGCCCAACAACACGCCGACCAGACTGCCGAAAACAATGGATTGAACTCCCAATTGAGCGGAAGCCGGGAACCCTTGCATCAAGAGATCTGTCACACTACGTCCATCATATTTAAAGGAGTAACCCAGACTTCCTTGGGCAAGGTTACCCAGAAATTGAGCATATTGCACTGGCAGGGGTTGATCCAGCCCGTATTCCTGCAGGATCGCCTCCTGGAGTTCCTCCGGAATTTTCTCCACATTTTGCAAGGGAGACCCCGGCATGGAGTGCATGAGGAAAAAGGTAAAGGTGATAATAACCCAAAGCGTAATCAGCATATAGGCCAATCGTTGCAAAATATAACGCCCCATTGTTCCACTCCCCTTTCTCAAAAAACTTAAAATCAACCAAAATTGTTTGGATTAGCGCACAGAAGGTATATGCCAGGCTGGCATATACCTTCTCGCGCTATCTATGGGATCTGCCAGTGTCGATCCGTTTTATTTACCTTCGACATGAGCCCACTTATAGGAGAAGTCAGCACCGAAAGGATGTGCATACATGTCTTTTATAGTCGGACGTTTCAGATACAGCTGGGAGCGGTAGAAAAGAGGAGCGATCGCCCCTTCATCGATCAGGAGCTCTTCAGCTTTGACCAAATCTTGGATCCGTTTGTTGAAGTCCGGGTTAGTCTGAGATTTCTCGATCAGTTTGTCGTATTCTTTGTTGCTCCAATCACCACGATTGAAGGAACCACCAGTGATCCACAGGTCCAGGAAGGTCATCGGATCGTTGTAGTCGGCACCCCAACCGGCATAACTCAGCTGGAAGTCCCCATCGCTTTCCAATTTCAACTTCTGGTCAAAGGACAAGGGACGCAGATCCACATCGATCCCCAGCGTCTTGTTCAGCTGTTCTTTGATAAACTCCTGATCTTTCTTAGCATTGCTGGTGTCATAACCGAGGAGTTCGATCTTCGGGATCTCCTTGATACCGGCTTCTTTCATGCCTTCTTTCAAGAGTTTTTTTGCTTCCTTGGTGTCGTACTTGACATACTCTTTCCCGGCAATATCGCGGAAAGATTTACCTTCGGGACCTTGCACCACCGGGGGAACCAAAGCACCGGCGGGTTTAGAACCGTTCTTGTTGATTTTTTCTGTTAGAGTTTTACGGTCGATCGCCGTTGAGATGGCTTTCCGGATTTTGTCATTTTTTAAAAATTTGTCATTGGTGTTGAATTGCAGATAGAATGTGCTAGCTTCCTGGTGTTGGAACACATCCGGCTTACCCTCGTACTTATCTGTAAAATCTTCACCCAAAGCACTGAAATCAACTTTATTGGTGGAATACAAGTTCATCTTTTGGTTCATGTCTTTCACGATGCTGACATTGATCTCATCCAGCTTGACGACATCTTTTTCCCAATAGTTGTCGTTCTTTTTGTACTGGAAGTCTTTATTGTGGTTCCACTTGGACAGGACGAAGGGACCGTTGTAGATCATCTTGTCCGGCTCGGTGGCGTATTGTTCGCCATGCTTTTCCACAACGTCCTTACGGAGCGGGTTGAAAGTGGAGAAAGCCGTCAGACCGAGGAAGTAGGGAACCGGTTGCTCCAGTTTCACTTCCAGGGTTTTATCATCGAGAGCCTTCACACCCACATCTTCAGCTTTACCTTTTTTGGTGTTGAATTTCTCGGCCCCTTTGACAGGGTACAACATATAGGCATATTCGGATTTGGTTTTCGGGTCGAGAGCCCGCTTCCAGGAGTATTCAAAGTCCTGAGCCTTCACCGGTTTACCGTCACTCCACTTGGCATCCCGGAGTTTAAAGGTGTAGGACAATTTGTCTTTGCTGATGTCCACACTCTTCGCCATACCCTCGACGGGTTCATTGTTCTTGTCGAGACGGTACAAGCCTTCCATGACGTTGTTTAGAACGATAAAAGAGACTTGGTCAGTCGTCGTGGAGCTGTCCAGCCCTGGCGGTTCCTGAGCTTCGGTCAGGTTGAGCACTTGTTTCCCGCCGTCTCCCTGGCTTTGATCCACTCCACCGCAAGCGGTCAGAGCCAAACTGGCGACCAGCAACAGAGCCAGCCCTACATGCAACTTTTTGCCCATGTTATCAGATTTCCCCCCTTGAAAATATGAAAAAAATTCTATTGTTATGGTCCGATGGGGACCGATAACACGAATGGACTACGGAATTATCGGCCATTTTCGTCTGTTTTGTCCATGACTGGCAGACAAGTGTATCCGATTTTTTGTATAACGCCCCAAGTTCTTGAGATGATTTGGAAAACGTTATCCAAGATTTTTTATGAAATTTTAGTAGGAATGAAAGTAACTTTCCCACAATTGTGTTTAATGTAATTAAACTAGTATTATCATACCAGATAAATGAACAAGTGAACAGGATATCAAACAAGAAATTGTTGGGTAAAACTAGGAGGCAAAGGTGTCGGCGGGGAGGAGGGGTATCTGTCTATGGTGGACAGATACCCTCATATTTTCCGCCGAACTCACTGCAAACCCTTGAATCCAAAGGATTACTTCTTCTTTTCTTTTCCGTCCA
This sequence comes from Kroppenstedtia sanguinis, assembly GCF_050433445.1. Taxonomy (NCBI): domain Bacteria; kingdom Bacillati; phylum Bacillota; class Bacilli; order Caryophanales; family Thermoactinomycetaceae; genus Kroppenstedtia; species Kroppenstedtia sanguinis. The sequence goes on from NZ_JBNPXF010000009.1 coordinate 23,944, forward strand.
TGTAAGCCCACTTCAGACTGATACTGGTGCCGATCGGATGGCGAACAATATTTTTCACGTACTGTTTTTGCAGATAGATCTCTCCGCCAAAGTACATTGGAGCAATCGGTGCGGACTGATCCAGAATCTTTTCCGCTTGGATCAAATCTTTGGCCCGTTTCTTGTTATCGGGATTACCAGCCGACTTTTTGATCAGCTGATCATAGGTCTTGTGACTCCACTTTCCACGGTTGAAGGGACCATCGGTAAGGAACATATCCAAATAGGACATCGGATCATTATAATCCGCGGACCAACCGGCAAAGGTGATTTCAAAATTCCCTTTGGACTCTTCATCCAGTTTTTGTTTCAACGGTCGGGGATCTAGGCGAACATCCAACCCCAGGTTGTTTCTCAATTCTTCCTGCATCACTTCCGCAGCTCTTTTGCGTTTGTCATCATAGATCAGCATGGTCAGTTTCGGTTTCTCGGTAATGCCCAGCTCTTCCATTCCCAATTTGAGAAGGCGTTGGGCTTCCGGAGGGTTGAACTGGTGTCCGTCTCCCGCCTCTTTACGGAAGTTTTTGTTATCACTGTTGATGATCGTCGGCGAAACAAAACCATAGGCAGGCTCGGATCCATCCTTCAAAACCTTGACCAGCGACTCTCGGTCAATCGCATAACTAATCGCTTTTCGGATATTCGCATTGGACAGAAACTCATTATTCGTATTGAATTGCAGATACTGAACCGTGGATTGGGTCACCGGCATATATTCAGGACTTTTTTTGAAAGCCTCTGACAGTTCGGAGTCCAGGTGGGTGATGTCGGTCTGATCCGAAGTATAAAGATTGACTCCTGTTGCTGTATCTTTGACAATAAATTGATTGACCGTCTCCAAACGGACCGAGTTCCGATCCCAGTAGGTATCACTCTTCTGTAGCTGAATCTTCTGTTCATGCTGCCATTCCTTCAGTTGGAAAGGGCCGTTGTAAACCATATTTTCCGGCTCGGTGGCGTATTTTGTACCGAACTTTTCCACAATATCCTTGCGTTGCGGCAAATAGGTGGCAAAGGTGGTCAAACCGAGAAAATAGGGAATTGGGTATTCTAGCTCCACTTGCAGAGTGTGCTCATCCACTGATTTGATTCCTACTTCGTCAATGGAAACTTGTCCAGAGTTGTAGGCCTCTGCATTTTTGATCGGATACAGGATATAAGCGTATTCCCCTTTGGTTTTCGGATCGAGGGCCCGTTTCCAAGCGTATTCGAAATCCTGGGCTTTCACTGGTTCATCGTCACTCCATTTGGAATCCCGCAGGCGAAAAGTATACGTCTTTTTATCCTCGGAAATCTCCACTCCGGAGGCGATCCCCGGTTCCGGACGATTATCCTTGTCCAGTCGATATAACCCTTCCATCACATTGTTCAACACATCAAAGGAAATGACATCCGTCGTCACTGCACTATCTAACCCTGGCGGCTCCGCCTCCAGAGTCATATCCAAAACCTGTTCCTTGTCCCCCGCCTTTTCTCCCGTCCCCATGGCACCTCCGGTCAGTCCACAGCCTGTTAACAGAAGAGAGCTGGACATAACCACTGCCAACAGAGGGAAAAACCATCTCCTCCTCAATATTCTTCCTCCCTTGGATTTTATTGTCGCCCAATAAAGCAGGGATATGATTACAGCGGGCATACTTGACCCGTTCATTATAAAGCAATTCACAGGGACAGAAAAGGGTTGTTGAAAAATAGGAATATTTCCGTATTCAATCATCAGGAACTTCGGAAGACATCAAACAAAGGAAGTACTTCCTTTGCTATAATAGATAGAACGAAAGCCCTTCACTACTCAAGGAGGAACCCCAAAATGATCCGAAGCCGTATATTTTGGACGGTCATTCTCGCTTTCATCAGTGTGACCATCTCCTACGCCGCCGGGGGCCATCTGACCGGAATGATCAATATCCTGTTCATGACCGGGCTGGTGCTGTTGATGCTGGCCGGGGGATATTATGTATGGAACGGCGGGTTTTTCAATCTGGTTTCAAAAGGATTTAAAATACTGATGCCTAATCGTTATCGAAAGGATTTCGGCTTTGAAGAGCCCCTCGATGGTTCTGGTAGCGAGGCAGAACAGGAAAAACGTGCCCGCATCTATAGCTGGATCGCCACGGTCGCTTTTGGGGTGGGGTTGATTGACACATCCCTTTCCTTTCTGCTGATTCCCTTGATTTAAACAACACAACCAAAACCCCCGTCCCATTTGGGTACGGGGGTTTGCTGTCAGGACTCTGTTTTCATCCAGACCCAACCGTTGGCTTCTGCAATTTGAAGATACTTCACCAGCCGGGGCAGAACCGGCTCAGCCTCTTCCCCGAAGGTATCCGTCAACCCTTGGGCAATCTCTTCTACAGTCTGATCTCCGTCACATCGGGACAGAACAAAACTACCCAACGGATCTAGCTTCACCTTGATCGTCTGCGGTTGTTTCAACCAACGCACAGATAGACGTTCCAACCAGCTATCCCGGGGAATGAGCAGACGGCAGCGAAAAACTCCGGCCTCTGAGTCGCTCTTCAAAGGTTCAAGAGTATAACGGTCCTTTAACAACGGCTTCATTTTCAACAGATTACTCCGCTTTTTCTTCTTCAAAAACATGGGATCCTTCCATTCACGAGTCCATAGTTTTGGCCCTGCGGGACACAACCCACAGCAGGAGGGTAACAACTAGGAAAACAGCAAGGGAAACCAGCTGATTTTCCGTGGCCACTTGGCCTTCCGGACTCATCCATTCGAAGAAAATCAGGGCGGCGATGATGACTCCTACCAGGGATTCCCCAGCGATCAGCCCGGAGGCGAACAGGGTCCCAGTGTTTTGCCGCGCTTTGCGCAAGGGTTCCTCCTTGCTGGACCAGTCGATCAGCCAGCGAATCAGCCCGCCGATCATCACCGGGGCGCTGATATGAACGGGAAGATACAGGCCCACGGCCACCACCAGCGAATTCATGCCAAGAAACTCAATCACAACCGCTGTGGCCGCACCCAAGAAGATCAGGTCCCAGGGCAGATTCCCCGCCATCAACCCTTCAATGATAATCTTCATCAGTACCCCTTTGGGAGCTGGCAGCTCCTTAGAACCCATCCCAAAGGAAGCGTCCATCACTACCAGCACAAAGCCGATGACCAAACTGGAGGCAACGACACCGATCATCATCGCTACTTGTTGTTTCCAGGGAGTCCCCCCCACCAGATAACCGGTCTTCAGATCTTGGGAAATATCACCGGCAACAGCTAAGGCCGTACAGATGATTGCACCCACGGTCAAGGAGGCGATCATTCCGCCGGTACCGGTCAGGCCCGTCATCTTGAAGATGACGGTTACGATCAGTATCGTCGCAATGGTCATACCGGATACAGGAGAGGAGGAGCTCCCTACAATCCCCACGATTCGGGAAGCCACTGCGACAAAGAGAAAGCCGAAGATCGCGATGGAGATCGCCCCGATGATGCCTACATTCGTTACAGGAGCAAAAGCGATGATCAAGACCAGGGCTAACACACCCAGGATCACCGAGGTAAAAGGGATGTCCCGATCTGTACGCTCCACCAATCCCTGTCCTCCCACTGAGGAGCCCCGAAGGCCACGAGCAGTATCTCCAATGGAACGAACCAAGGTGGGAAGGGTCTTTACCAGCGTGATTAGACCAGCGACAGCGACGGCACCCGCACCGATGTAATTAATATATCCACTCCAGATCCCCCAAGCATCCAATTTGGAGATCGGCTGATCCGCAGGAAAGAGCGTCTGAGTCGACCCGCCCCCGAAGAAAGATATCATCGGAATAAATACAATCCAGGCCAGTAAGCCGCCGGCGATCATTTGACCAGCGATCCGGGGACCGATGATAAATCCAACGCCCAGCAGGGAAGGGAGCGTATCCATCCCCACCACCGCGTTCTTCACCTTGGCGATGGAAGTCTCAATCTCCGTCTTGAAGAGAAACCAGCCATCGCCGAGGGCTTTGACTAAACCTCCCACCAAAAAGCCGGACAGAACCAGCCGCGCATTTTTCCCTCCAGTTTCCCCGGATTTCAAAACCTCTGCACAGGCTGTCCCTTCTGGATAAGGCAGGTTTTGATGTTCATTGACAATCAACATGCGTCGCAGGGGCACCATCATAAACACGCCCAGAAATCCACCAGTCAACACAATAAATGCGATCATCGCCTGGCTGGGCTGCAAATCCCACAGAAACAGGGCAGGAAGTGTGAAGACCGCCCCTGCTCCGATCGCTTCACCTGCGGTGGTCATGGTCTGAACAATGTTATTCTCCAGGATCGATTCCCGGCGGAAAATTCCACGCAGGATGGCCATCGAAATCACTGCAGCCGGAATCGAAGCACTCACTGTCAAGCCCACTTTCAGCCCCAGATAGGCGTTAGCGGCTCCAAACACCACTGCTAGCACGATCCCCAGCAGAACCGCGAGCAGAGTTAATTCCGGCAAAGATTTGGAAGATGGCACATAGGGAACAAATCCCGTGGAAGACTGCTTATTATGATCGCGACTCATCCATAACCCCTTCTTCTTTTTAAATTGATAAATTTCTCAATAATTACAGATATAGATATCTATAATATAAAAATTGGATTAATAAAAAGGATACCACCCCAAATCCTTCGTATACAAGAGAAATGGCAAAATGCTTCCATTAGCACAATTAGGAAAACTTCCCTATCAAAAACCCGTTCCCATGAAGGAACGGGTTGTGGCGAAACGCCTAGAAGAGTAGTAATTTACCTCGATCTTGGACGATTTTTTCAAGTGAAAAAAACCTTCACAAGGAGGGTGGAGTTTCCCATATAACGTTGGCTCGCCAGAACAAACGAAACAATAGGTGAAACCCCATCCCGACCATCCAAGATCCATGTAACACCACGCTTCTAGTACGGCTATAGATGGATTGGAGCGGATTCAAGGGAGTCCAACAGAGTCGACTGATGAACAGACTCCGACTCCAGTAAATACCCATGAGAGCAGGCGTGTCGATTAGCCATATTTAGGAAGGAGATTAGGTCGGGATGGTGGGACGGTGAAAAGCCTTTGCGCTCTTTGCAAGAGATCGGAGCGGCCCACCATCCCCGTCCTCTCAAGCCATATTTTACGATGGGGGCATTGGGAAGAGCGAAAAGGTCGTTTCGCTCCCACCATCCACTTGATGGTTCATCAACATCCCAAACATGAGAGACATCCGCCCTCTTAGCAATACTAAAGACTCTCTTTCAACTGGAGCCAGTAATAGCAAAGGGTAAGCAGCCCTTTATCAAAATTTCGAAGAGAAAAATACTCATTGGGCCCGTGTACATTTCCGTCAGGAAGGCCAAATCCCATTAGAACGACAGGAATCTCAAACTGGCGAGCCAGCGTTTCCACCACTGGAATCGAGCCACCGGCACGGATCCAATGACATGGAACCCCATATACATGTTCATAAGCTTCAGCTGCAAGCCGAATGGCAGGATGATTGATAGGAGTCATGTACGGTTTATATCCGGAGTCCTCTGCTGTCACCGTCACTTTTACACCTGGAAGGGCGTGCGCTAGAATATGCTTTTCCAATCGGCGGAAGATGACTTGAGGATCTTGCTCAGGAACCAAGCGACAAGTCACATGGGCATGTGCAGTGCTGGGAATGATCGTCTGCTCGCCTCCCCCACGGACTCCATGGATCTCCAAAGTAGGGCGAGCCCAAGCCCGCTCCAACATGGTATACCCTTCCTCTCCGAACAATTCCGGTACGTTCAGACGTTGGGCCCACTCAGTATCTCTAAAAGGAAGCCCGGCCCATGCTTCACGCTCCTCCTTTGTCACCGGCAATACTTCATCGTAAAAACCTTCCACAGCGATTCTTCCGTTGTCTTTCCTCATGCTGGACAACAGATGTACCAGTGCATGAAGGGGATTCTGCACGGCACCCCCATAAATGGAGCCCGACGGCAGACCCATTGCCGGACCCTGTACATCGATTTGAACACCGAGCAGGCCTCTCAACCCGTAACAGACAGCCGGTTGATTTTCACCAAGCATCGCCGTGTCTGATATCACCACCCAATCCGCCTGCAAAAGATCTGGATTGGCTTGCAGAAAAGGCGAGAAACTGGGGCTGCCAATCTCCTCCTCCCCTTCGATGCAAAATTTAATGTTGAAAGGGAGACGGCCTTTTAACTCCAATAATGCTTCGATCGCTTTGATATGCAGAAAAATCTGCCCTTTATTGTCGCTGGCCCCACGTCCGAACAGTTTTCCCTCCCGAATCTCAGGCTGGAAAGGAGGACTTTTCCAAAGTTCCATGGGTTCAGCGGGTTGAACATCATAATGGCCGTAAACCAGAACCGTCGGGCCATCGGGAGCATGTAACCAGTCGCCGTACACGATCGGGTAACCTCCCGCCGCAAACTCTTGCACATGTTCCAAACCCGCCTGGTGCAGAAGCCTGGCGACATGTTCAGCACAATGGAACATCTCCTTGCGGCCATCCGAGCCGGTACTCACACTGGGAATGCGGATAAAATCTTTCAGCTCTTCCAGGAGCTTGGCCCGTTTACCACTGAAATAGAGATGGATGAGTTCCATCCCAACGATCACTCCTTTTGCGATCTTTGATCCTATGAACCCTTTCCTTCCAATGTTAAACTTTCAATATAGACAGGCGGGATCCTGCTCACCAATCGATGTCATTCTAAAACCCAAAGTTAAGGAAGCACCATAGGCACTACAATCTTGACGGGCTGAAGCCCGAAATTAAGGAAGCACCACAGGCACTACAATCTTGACGGGCTGAAGCCCGAAATTAAGGAAGCACCACAGGCACTACAATCTTAAGGGGCTGAAGCCCAACGTTAAGGAATTTATCCCGCTCAGGGGAAAAGTCTGCTGAGAGAACATTTGGAATGTGGCAAATCCAATCAAGTTTTAAGGGACGACATCGGAGCGACCGGCACCTATACTTGTCAGGGAAATTTTCTGTAATCCATCATCTTCTGTTTTGAACGAAAGGAAGGGACCTCTCATGATATCTCCTGAAATCCAGGCAGAGCTGACGGCGATCGTGGGAGAGGAGCGGTTTCGGACAGATCCCGAAAGTCGGATCAGCCATTCCTACGACGCCACCCCCCTGTACCAAACCCTTCCCGCCGGGGTGATCTATCCCACTTCCACCGAGGAGGTGCAGGACATCCTGCGTATCGCTTCCAAACATTCCATGCCCATAGTCGGGCGCGGTTCGGGAAGCAATCTGAGTGCAGATACGGTGCCTCCCGAGGACGGGCTGGTCATGGTGATGACCCATATGAACCGGATCCTCGAGCTGGATCGGGAAAACCACACGATCACTGTCCAGCCCGGCGTCTACACGCAAAAGATCCACGACACGGTGGAGAAGGAAGGGCTCTTCTATCCCCCAGATCCCAGTAGCATGGCGATTTCCACCATTGGTGGCAATATCGCCGAGTGCTCCGGTGGTTTGCGAGGCCTCAAATATGGGACGACCAAGGATTATGTGCTCGGTTTGGAAGCCGTCTTAGCCAACGGCGAGAGAATCCAAACTGGGGGCAAACTATACAAGGATGTGGCTGGCTATGACCTGACCAAGTTACTGGTGGGGTCGGAAGGAACCCTGGCCATCATCACGGAAGCCACACTGAAGTTGATCCCCCTGCCGGAGAGTCGACGAGCGCTGGTAGCCCATTACACCGATCTGGATACAGCCGCCCGCACTGTCTCCCATATTCTTTCCGAGGGAATCATCCCTTGCACCCTTGAATTTATGGATCAGAAAACGATTCAGGTCGTGGAAGAGTATGCCCATATCGGGCTACCCAAAGAGATGGCAGCGATTCTGCTGATTGAGCAGGACGGCCCCCCTGTAGTAGTGGAACAGGATCTCCGACGAATCCGAGAGATCTGTCACGAAAATGGAGCTACTCATCTGGATGTGGCTCAAACGGAAGCGGAGGGAACTCGAGTGATGGCCGCCCGCCGCAACGCTTTGGCCGCCTTGGCCCGTCTCCGCCCCACCTTGATCCTGGAGGATACCACCGTTCCTCGTTCGGAAATTGCATCCATGGTGCGGGAGATCAACCGCATTGCCGACCAATATCAACTGAACATCTGCACCTTCGGCCACGCCGGGGATGGCAATCTGCATCCCACTCTGCTGACAGACGCCCGAGATCCCAATGAGATCCAGCGGGGGGAACAGGCCTTTGCAGATATTTTTGCCGCGGCCATCCGCCTCGGCGGGACCATCACCGGCGAACATGGAGTGGGCTTGGCCAAAGCTCCTTATCTGGAGTGGAAAACAGGCCGCATCGCCCTCGAGGTGATGAAAGGCATCAAAAAAGCCTTTGATCCCCAGGGAATCCTTAATCCCGGCAAAATCTTCACTGACACCCCTTCCAGAGAAAGGGGGAAAGCCTGATGGCCACAGTTCCGAAGAAGGAACCCAGGACCCCCACTGATTCCCCCTGGGGAGCCATGGAAGAAAGACTGAAATTGACCTTGGATCCAGACCAATTGACCCAGTGTATGCGCTGCGGATTTTGCCTGCCTTCCTGTCCCACTTACAGGGAAACAGGCCAGGAAGCGGCTTCGCCTCGGGGAAGGATCGCCCTGATGAAAGCGGTAAATGACGGTTTGATGACTCCGGATAAAACCTTTGCGGACCAGATGAGCTACTGTCTCGGTTGTCGTGCCTGTGAAACGGCCTGCCCGGCGGATGTGAAGTTCGGCCACCTCCTGGAACAGTCTCGGGCTGCCATCCATGAGCATTCCCCCCGTCCTCGTCACACCCACTGGATGGAAAACTTTTTCTTTCGTCATTTCTTTCCTCATCGGCGGCGTCTTCAGCTCGCTGGGATGCTGATGGCTTTCTATCAAAAATCCGGACTCCGCTGGCTCTTCCATCGAACCGGTCTGGCCAAAGTGTTCCTCCCTGAACACCTACGTCAGATGGATGAAGTATTGCCTGATGCCAGTTCCAGAGGCGTGGTGGAACGTTCTGGTACCTTTATTCCTGCCCAAGGGGAATTCCGGGGCCGAGTCGGCCTGTTTCGGGGTTGCATCATGGATGTGGCTTTTGCCGAGACCAATCGCAACACAGCCGAATTGTTGGCCGCTGCCGGTTATGAGGTGGTGATCCCTGAAAACCAGACCTGTTGTGGCGCTCTCCAGGCTCACGGTGGCGATGAAAAACAAGCCAAAGAGCAAGCCCGAGCCAATCTGCATGCTTTCAAAGAAGCAAAAGTCGATTGGATCGCCTCCAATGCTGGCGGATGCGGCGCCCAGTTGGTCGAGGTTCCCTACCTATTGCGAGATGAACCTGAATACGCCGAAGAAGCGCGCCAGTTTGGCGATCGGGTTCGTGACATCAGCCAACTGTTGGCAATAGGCAATCCCCTGCCTCTGGGTAAAGTGGATGCTTCCGTCACTTATCAAGATTCCTGCCACCTGCGAAACGGGATGCAAGTCTCTCAGGAGCCGCGACAACTGCTCTCATCCATACCGGGAACCCGGTATGTAAACCTCGTCGAAGCGGACCGTTGTTGTGGCTCCGCTGGCATCTACAACCTCACACATCCAGAGACATCGATGAGGATTCTCGATGAGAAGATGGAACATGTAGAATCCACTTCAGCTGATCTCCTCGTCACCACCAACCCCGGCTGTCTCCTGCAGATGAAGCTGGGCATCCAACGCTCCGGATTGGAAAATCGCATGCAGGCCGTCCACCTGGTCGACCTCCTGGCAGAGTCGGTCCGCAAAGGGACGGGCTGACGATAAAAGTGACCCTAACCAGGTCACTTTTAGCAAGATCTATTCACTTTAATCCAACAGAAATATATTTCATCTCCAGATACTCATCGATCCCCCAGCGGCCTCCCGAGGCCGCTTTACCTCACTCCGCCGAAGGAGGTTGGTCGTGAAGGGCATCCTGCCATTGACACCGACACTCCCCATTCAGCCTCCTCATTGCCAAGGGAGAGCCGGTTTTCGAATCACGGCGACCACTTGAACAGTCGGTCGTCTTCCTTTTTGGGAGTTCCTCTTCCATCTGTATTGTTGGTCAGCACATACAAATCTCCCTCCACAGCCACAATGTCCCGCAGGCGCCCTTTTCCGGTGAAGAGCTGCCCTGTCCGCTGTTTTTTCGTGGCAAAAAAGCGAATCTGTTCCCCGCGAAGCCCGGCGATGTACAGCTTACCATCCAGGGAGGCCAGTCCCGAAGGAGCCCAGGTGCGTTCCCCTGATTGGTACTGAGGGGAGACCATCCCTTTCTTTTTTTCATCTCCGGTGATCAGCGGCCATCCATAGTTTTTTCCCGCTTCAATCCGATTGATCTCATCCCGACCGGATTCGTCTCCCGATGGGCCATGTTCTGCACTGTAGAGAACCCCATCCTCCGTCCAGGACAAACCCTGGGGATTTCGATGTCCATAGCTGTAGACGAGGGAGCCGGGAAACGGATTATCCTTCGGAACAGAGCCATCCGGGTTCATGCGCAGAATTTTGCCCCCGAGACTGTCCAAATTCTGGGCGTTCTTCTCCTCTCCCCCATCCCCCGTTGTAATGTATAATTTCTCGTCGGGACCGATGGCCAATCTTCCTCCGTTGTGGATAAATCCGCCTGGAATCCCCTCCAATAAAGCTTTCTGCTCCTTCCAAACCCCGTCCTCCCGTTTCAACAAGATCACGCGGTTTTTCCGATTCTCTCCCTCCTGGTAGGTATGATAGGCGTATAACAGGCCGTTGTTTTCAAAATCCGCATGTGTCGCAATCCCAAGGAATCCACCCTCCCCTTCATGATGAACCTTTTTGTTCAGTTTCAACTTTTGTCGGACCGGCTTCCCCTTGGGGCGGTCCACTTCAACGATCGCCCCACCGCGTTCACTGATATAAAAATGCTGTTGGGTCGCCATTAGCGACCACGGAACACGTAGTCCGGTCACAACATCCTTCGCCCTTGCTTTTTCCTTCTGGGATTCCACGGATTGCGGTTTCTCTTTGTCCTCCGGTTCTCCCTGAGAGGAGGGGGGAGCGCTACAGGAAACCATCAACAGCATCACCAACAGGACTGCGAACCATTTCATCTGCTTTCCCTCCTGAAAAGGCTCTCTGCTATCCATTTCCCTTTCGGGAAGCAGATTCCTCTCAAAAAAGCCACCCTTCCAATTTTCCGTCAGGAAAAATCCCCCACACAGCCTCCTTCAATAGCATCAAACCCCTTTCAGTTGCCGCCGTTTCTCCTTGGCTTCATCATAATTCCCTTCAAAGCGAGTCAGTTTGCCTGCTTCCAGCCAATAAATCGGAGCAAACAATTTGTTGAGAAACCAGCGATCGTGGGAGACAGCTAGGATCGTTCCGGGAAAGCGCTCCAGGGCATCCTCCAGAGCTTCCCTGGAGTCAATATCCAGGTGGTTGGTCGGTTCATCCAAGATCAGAGCGTTTAAATCCTGATGCATCAACTGGGCCAGGCGAAGCCGCATCCGCTCCCCGCCGCTCAGATCTTTGACCTTGCGAAAAACCGCATATCCGTAAAAAAGAAACTGGGCCAGCAAGTGGCGAGCCTTCCCTTCTTCCACTGACACCTCTTCCCGGAAGGCTTCCAACACGGTTTGGTCAGGGTCTCCCTCCCATCCCTGTTGAGAAAGGTAGCCCACCTGGACTGAAGGTCCCACAGCCACTTCCCCCAGGTCTGCCGATTCTTCCCCTAGCAGAATTCGAAGCAGCGTGGATTTGCCTGAGCCATTGCTTCCGACGATGGCCACCCGCTCCCCGGAGCGGACCTGCAGGTGAACTCCGTCGAGAACCAACTGCTGTCCATACTCCTTGAACACCTCATCACACCGGAACACTTCCCGCCCACTGCGTTGATCCTGTTCAAAGGAAAGATCGATCTTTTTCCGCTCCAGCACCGGACGCTCCAGTTTCACCATCCGTTCCAGGGCTTTCTCCATGCTGGCGGCCCGACGATGGAGTCCAGCATTGGGTGGATTCGCTTGGTTGGCCCATTCCCGCAACCGTTTGATGGTCTCCTTCATTTTCTTGATTTTCTTCTGTTGCTCTTGATACGCCTGAAATTCTGCCAACAGCCGCTCTTCCTTCTCCTGCAGAAAGCGGGAATAGTTCCCCGAATAGAGAACGGCTTCCCCTCCCTCCAGATCGATCATTCGGGTGACGACCCGGTCCAGGAAATACCGGTCATGGGAAACGATCAGCACCGCCCCTGGGTAGGAGGAGAGAACATTCTCCAGCCACTCGATCGCTGTCAGGTCCAGGTGGTTGGTCGGTTCATCCAGCAGGAGTAGATCCGGTTCGGTGAGCAGAATCCGGGCCAGGCCCACCTTGGTCTTTTCCCCGCCACTCAATGAACCGAAGGGCCGGGCCAGCATCTCTTCCGACAGATTCAGCCCATGGGCCACCTGCCGGATCTTGGCTTCCACCTCATATCCGCCTCGCTCCTCATACTCCTCCTGGCAGGACTGATAGCGCTCCAATACCCGTTCCAATTCCTTTTCCCCCAGGTCGGGAGCGGCCATCTGCTCCGTCAACTTCTCCATCTTCTTTTCCAGCTGGAACACCTGGCGAAAAGGAACCCGCAACGCATCAGAGACCGTCGCTTCCGGATCCGCATCCGGGATCTGTTCCAAATAACCCACTTGGGCCCCTTTCTTGATGAAAATTTCCCCCTCATCCACTGTCTCCACACCCGCCAACAGTTGTAACAGGGTGGTTTTGCCACACCCGTTGGGACCGGTCAGTCCCACCCGGTCACCGGAGGTGATTTCAAAGCTGATACAATTTAATATCTGGTTTCCGCCCATCATTTTGCCCACTTGTTTTGCCGCACAGATCATGATTTTTTCCTCCTTTTTTGCACACAAAAAACCGCAGGCAAGGTTCTCCCTCGCCTGCGGTGATGATCTTTCCTCCGCAAAATCCGAATGAAGGGAATCCTTACGTGCATATCCTTCGATTCAAATGGCTAAAAAAGGGCATACGAATCCCCTGTGCGGCAAATCCATGAATCATATTGGCTTTTTCCCAATACCCAGCCATTTGATCGAAATACACGTTCCCCTCACCTCCTATAGATAGATAATTTTATTCTACTCGATTCACCTGTGATCTGCAAGGGATCGATTCTGGCCACGGAAACTTGTGAAAGGTGATTTCCTCCTCTCAAATGCTGAAATTGGTATAATAGACTCATACTACAGAGTTTTGCGTAAAAAAGATGGGGAGAGGATCAGATGTTGACACTGCTGGATCTTAAAAATCAGAAGTTTCGTCGGGCTTTTCGCGGTTATGATCGTGAAGAGGTAGATGCTTACATGATTCAAGTAATCGAAAGTTTCGAAGCGATCACTCGGAGAACAGACTGGTCATTGGAGCAAGGAGTGCCAGTGACCGCTGGGGGCAAACGATTACTCTCTCCTCTGGAGATGCACAATAAGGAGTTCAGGATAACTTTGATAGGTTACGATAGAGGTCACGTGAATGATTTCCTCGATCGGGTGATTCAGAGCATGGAACAGGTGATAAAAGAAAAGGCCTAACAGCCGACCACACTCGATCACCGTATGCGATCGCTTGGGACAGGGGGCCGTTTTTGGGACTCTTCTAAAAATGCTTACCGCTTGACAACCCTCTGTGGCAAAAGAAGCCCTTTTGCATGAATTGCAGAAGGGCTTCTTTGTCACAGTTTTACCGGGAGATCCCTTTCCAACTCGATCTGTAAGTCAAAAATTTGGAACCCCCTTCTCCATCACTTTCACACCATCGATATAGACATCCGGCTCTCTGACTACCAAATCGATATGGACTCCCGCTTCCACCACACCGCCAAAGGTATGGTTACTACCGAAAGCCACATGGATCGTCCCATACACCTTCTCATCTTCGAGAACCACCCCGGTGATCCTGGCCTTATCATTGGTTCCAATTCCAAATTCCCCCAACATGCGACCTGGACCGTCTCCCAACATTTCAAGTAGCTTGGCGGCGGCCTCCCCTTCCACCTGGACGAGACGCCCCTCTTCAACGGTCAGATACAAGGGAGAGTCCAATTTACCCAGCCCGGCCACGGAGCCATCGATCTTGATTCGACCTGAAGCCGAGCCCTCGACAGGGGCTACATATCCTTCACCAGAAGGGAGATTTCCCGACTCGCCAGGGTTGAGATACATCCCTGTACTGGCAACCCCCTTCCTCCCCTCCACCGAGAAAATGAGCTCTTCCCCGTCTTTGACGATCTTCACCTGCTTTCCTTTGCTGAGGACATCCGTCACTCTTTCTGTCAGTTCCTTCACTTTCAGATAGTCGGCGGTAATCGCTCCCTCTAAAAACATGTCGGAGGTGATTCCCGGCATCGTAGCCACCCTGACCCCCGCCGCTGCAGCTTCTTTTTTCGCACGAGTGTGAGTCAAGGAGTGCTCCGTAATACAGACGACCACATTCGCCTGTTTCATCGCTTCACTGATAGCCGCAGGAGGTTCCTCCCCTGATTTCTGCCTTTCTTTCATCACGGTGAGGACCGATTCCGCACCGAGCTGTTGACCTGCTCGATAGAGTGCACGAGCCAGCTCCAGCTTGCGATCGTCTGTCACGATCAGGAAAGATTCGCCACTCTTCAATCCCAGACATTGTTGCAACAACTGGGAACTGACCTCCACTGAACGCTCTGACATAGCTACATCCTCCTTCTCTCATCGGAAACATTAGTGATCCAGAACGATACCACCTCTTCAAATCATTTCAGAAACCAATTTGGCCATCAAGGAGTTGGAGAGGATCACCGGCACGTCGGATTGCCTGCGAATTAGATCCCTCATCTCTTCCACATACCCCATGCAATCCAGCAAAATCACATCCGCACCTTGTTCGACCAGGGATTGCGCCGCTTTTTTAAAGGATTGTTCATCGGAGCGATAGGGAGAGGCTGTGGAAACGAGAGGAGACAAACCAAACGCCTCCCACTTTTCCGCCATCGTATCCCGTTGTTCATCGAGGGGGGTAATCACGCCCAGTTGCCGGTTTTTCACCATCCCCGATACGGCAGGAGGGATGATTTGATCTGGTTCAATCAGGAAAGCCGACTTCGTCTGCAATCCACGAAAAACCCCGGTACACAGAACCAGGATCTGTTTGCATCCCTGGTTCTCCAATTCATCGATCCGCTTTTGCAAAAGTGGCTGGAGCTTCTCCCGGGACATCACCACCGATTCGGCGGTCAATAAGCGGGAGGTCAGCACATAATCGCCTGTTTCAGGGAAAAGAGTATCGTCGATCTCTGCTTTGGTCAGTCCATCCAAGGCACCTACCTGGATCATTTTCACCTGCTTACCCAGGTATTTTTCCAAGATCGGGCCCACATCGGAACGAGGAGCTTGTCCAATAGTAACAACACCTAATGGAGAGTTCATGTTCTCCTCCCACCTTTTTCTTTACTGAGTTTGACCCATCGTTTGCAAAATTTTCATCGAACCGTACAGCTTGTTCAGGTGTGTAAATTCTTGTTCATCATAGAAGGAGCAGATTCCCCGGGTATACTCCTTCGCCACTTCAACCGCCATCTTTACCGCGAGGGCGATATCCACCTCATGGCTGGCTCCTGTCCCGCATCCGGGTACTGCCGACTGAGCGGTAATGGCCAAACCGACGACTGGGGAGGAAGTGGCGACAGCAGGTTGTAAAATGCTATTGATATGGTACACATCATTTCCGTAGGGAGTGATATCCTGCATCGTAATCGGAAATGTGACCGGCAATTGTCCTGTACACATCTCCATTATCCGCAAGAGGTCATCACTGATCCGCAGGATGTAACCCTCTTTAACCGTCGGCGAGATGGCGATTCCCTTATGGTTGATCGCTCGGTTGCCCTTCGTCGTATCGATGGAGAGAATGGCATCTACCTCTAGAACCACCTCATGTCGGTTCATAGTCAGAATATCCACCGGAGAACCCATGAAATCCACCGGCTCATGGGGTTGGGTCGGTGCATCGGGGCAGATATGAGTAGTGATGATGACATCCCCTGGCAGATGATCTCCCTTGGCCTTCATCTCAGCCAACTTGAGAGCACTGGCCACCGCTGCAATCGCCCCGTCGCCGTCAGAGACGAGACCGATCCGGCTGGGGCGTGCCCCCAAACCACCTAATCGCCCCACGATACCAAAGGTGGGGGCGGTTCCCCCGACTGTTTTCCCCTTTTCCCCAGGAATGAGGATTTTGATGAAGTCGGTATTTCCTTTTTCCCCTTCCACCGTCTGAATGGTGACCGTCACATCAGGATACTGCTCAAACAGTTGTTTCACTTTTTGTCCAGACGCATGAGCGTCGTCTACAGTTTCATATACAGTGAGTGTCTGTTGCAAGGACATGGTTAAGTCTCCTTTCACGACATAGCGTATGGAATGATCGATTGCTCGATGATGTCTTCAATTGGCTTCAAGAGCTTAGGGTTTCGCATCGTGGCACCCAATTTAAGATTTTCTTTGGGGACAGCGATGACAGCTATGGATTGCCCCTTGGAAATCTCCGCTGATACGATGGGCCTGCCGGTTTCAGCGTCAAATGTCATGATCAGATCCGGGAAGGTGGCCAGTCGTTCACCCTTTCGCTCCAAGGTCATATATTCGTTCCAGAAGGTGAGTTCATGGGAGTTGACCGTCACTTTTCCTACATCAAACCCGCCAGAGGTCTGCAATTGGAAATCAGTCACCTCTCCCTGAGTGATCACTCTCCCTCCCAATTGGGAAGTCACAGCTTCCACCGCCTGTTCACCACTGTGATCCAGGAGGGTGGTCCCCACTTCAATCGCTTGTTGAATCGCTCCCGGAGCTCCATTTTGTTTCACGTATCCGACTTTCACCGGATTTCTGGCCACCGCCAGCAAACCGCCTGCTTGGATCGATGCATTTCTAATAAGGGAGGATGTTTTGTCTAGAGAGCCCGACGTAGAGATCTCCATATAACGATCCCCCTTGCCTCCAGCAGCTGCCTGGATCGACACATATTCTGCATCCTCCGATAAATTCATCGCCCCCATGCTGCCGGTGGGATGCGCTCTTCCATTGGAAGGGGCATCCAAAACAGGGATTCCTGCCATAGCCGATTGAAGCCATCCGTTCACCGTGGTGCCAGCTCCGTTTTCATTGGTTATGATTCCCCGAATTCTCACATCCAGTTTGTCGGATAACAATTCCAATGCGCGAATGTAGTGTATCGGCTTCACGTATTGGTCGACAGCAGCAGGAGCCCCCACCAGAGCAACGGTTACGATGACGTCATCATCCTCCATATCTTCTATCGTGATCAGACGAGGAGTGCCAATCTCGAGGGCCAGACGTCCCACCTTCAATCCTTCCTGAATCCAACCTCCCCCTCCTCCACCCAAAACGGCTCCGCCGTAAACAGCCGCTTCCACCATACGCTCATTTAAAACCCATCCAGCCATGATTGCCTGACCTCGCTTCATTACTTCATTTTAAATAAGGAGCTGAAGAAGCTGTACAAAGCATCCCCGGCAATAAATCCGGCAGCCATCACGCTCATCGAAGACTCGGCTTTCTTGCCTTTCCATTTCAGGACGATAAATCGAATCAAGATCCCAGCCAATACTGCCCAACCGGCTGCCGGATTTACCAATAACATCCCGGTGGCAAATAGCACTCCCAGTTGGCGTCCTGGACCGCCGATCCATTGGAGCAAGGCTCCCGGAATCGCCCACATCAGCAAGGTCCACGCCGTATCTCCCGACACCCCGGCATCGATCGTCGCCACATATACCTTGTCCACAGGCGGCACCAAGCCTTGGGCAAAGAACCCTTGATAAGTAAAAAGAACGGCAAGCACTGCAACACCGAAGGCGATCATGCCCGTGATCAGTTGCTGCTTTCTACCTTCCAACTCAAACTTGGGATCTTTTCCATTTCCACGGAGCTGGTATCCCGTTTTCAGGTCATATCCCATATCGGCAAAAGCGGCTCCAGTGGATGCACTAAATCCAGCCAAAAGCCCCAAGGCCAGCGGAGGAAATCCAATCAATACACCGACGACCAAGGTGATGAGAGCGACAGCAAAAGCGGGGAACCATCCCGAGTGCATCGCCGCGATCCCCACAATCAATTCATGGGCAAATGCCGCAAGGGTTGCGAACAGCAAATAAGCTATAAACATCCCCAAAGACATATGAGTGATCAAGCCACTGATGACAGATATGATCAGGATCACAATCAAATATGCCAAGAAACCGAACTTTAAAGTACGGGACATGTCCTGATCCGACTTCGTCGTCGTGGCCTCCTCGTTTTCACCTGAGGTCTCCTTTTTCTTGAAGATTACCCGGAAAACTTGGATGAAGGCGACCACCCCTGCTCCGATCATAAATCCGTGGGGGATATACAGTTCGTTTAAATCGATTCCAAATAAAGGAGTCGAATAACCGCTGACCAGCATCCCCACTCCAAACATCGTCAACGCCCAGATGTTCCCAATAAAAGCGACACCAAAAGCAGACATCGGAACACCTAGAAAAGAGCCGAGCAATCCGCCGGTCACACCGACTCCCAACAGACCCGCTCGTTTCCCTCCCTGATCCCCGGCAACGATCGACTCCGCCGTAGCAACTCCCAAAGGCCATGTTCCTGATGCGGGAAAGATTTTTGAATCAAACAGTTTATATAGCATCATGGCATCAACAAACATGGCGAGGGTAGCGCCAATCAACATGGGAAGGATCAACTCCGTTTTTCCCATGAGAAATGGGATACCGATGGGAATTAACAAACTGTTCGCTGCACCGAAGGTAGCGGAAGAGATCGAGGTTTGAATCAGGTTTTGCCGATGAACCGATCGGTATTTTTTAAATATCTGGATTGGAATCCGAGACACGACCACGGCGATGAGAGCACCGATAATCGACGTAGTAGGTGTGATCCCTAAGGTCACCAGGATCTGCATCCCGATGATGGCTCCCAACACAGCTGTCACCACAGTTAAGAAAAGAGTAAATGGTTCCAAAGCTTTTGGATGTTTCTTCATGCTCGAATTCCCTCCTCATCTCTCTCTATTAAATGATTGAATATTTCAAATACATCAAGTTTCAACGGTACTTTTTAACTATCACCCCCTAATATTCACTTCAGGACTGTTGATTAACCACAAAATGGATGATGGGAACGAAACGGTCCTTTCGCTCTTCCCATTGTGCCCCATCACAAAATATCGCTTGAGGGGACGGGGATGGTGGGACGGCTACGATCCCTTGCAAAGAGCGCAAAGGCTCTACCATACCGACCTGATTCCCTACCTAAAATATGGCTAATCAACACACCTGTCACTTTTTATCAGGGCTGTTGATTAACCAGAAAATGGGCGGCGGAAGGGAGTCGTGTGCTGCCAAAGCGACCTTTGCGCCACAGGCACTACAATCCAAAGGAGCTGAAGCTCTAGATTAAGGGTTGCCATCCTACCCAGCGGAGAATCTGGAGGGAGGGCGTTTAGGGGCAACCTCTTCCGTGTGTTGCTTCCGTAAGGCTTTGCCCCTGCCCGATGGTCAGATTTGGAGCGGCCAGTTTTCACTTCCTTGCTGGATGGCAACGGTCGCGTGGGTGAACACGATCTCCCCACCCAAAATATGGCTAATCAACACGCCTGACTTTTTATATATGGGTAATCCGATACCGATCAAAATAATTTTGGATCTCTGAACATTCCTGTTGCAGGATTTTCAACATCTCCGAGACATTCAAGTCTTTGACACGGTATTCAGGCCCAGCTATAGCCAGCGAGGCAACAATCTCCTGTTTCCAGTTAAAAAGCGGGACGGTCAAAGCAAATACAGACTCGGAGTATTCCCCAATGGAAAAACACCAACCCTTTTCCCTGATCTCCTCCAATTCGGAAACCAGCTTGTCGGTATCCACGATCGTCTTATCCGTCATCGGGTTTAACCCCTCTTGAATGATCGCTTCCTGCTTTTCCTTGGGGAGATATGCCATGATCGTCTTGTTGGAGGCACCTGCGTACAGAGGGGTCCGAGTCCCCACAGACACTGCATATTTGATCATTTGCGAGCTTTCGGCGATATCCGCGCACACCCCTTCCATTCCATCCAGCCGGGTCAGAAAAATCGATTCACCGGTTTTCTCAGAGATTCTCTTCATGATGGGATGGATGAAATCCAGCAGGCGAAACTTCTCTTGAACCAATTGGCCGTATTCCCAAAACTTAAGCCCCAACTCATATTTTTTTGTATCGTGGTTTTGAATCAAAAATCCGTGTTTTTCGAAAGTGGATAGGATGCGATAGACAATAGAGTGGCTCATATTCATCTCTTTAGCCAGTTCCCGTACACCCCAAGCGGTCTTTTTCTCTGTAAAGTACTTCAGGAGCTCAAGAGAGTTGTCCAAAGTTTTTAAACTCAATTCGCACACCCCTGTACCTATATTAGAACCATTGTTTCCTTTTGTGACAATTATAATGAAACACACAATATCGGTCAATGTATCATTCTGTCAGGACTGGAGATCATCCGGGAAAAAAGATGGCATGAAGAAGACCCATAGAATCCTGCCAAACCGCCACGAAATCCGGACAGAATCACGATAGGCAAAAAAGTGAAAGCTAATTCACCAAAATATGACCCCTCTATCTTCCAAGCTAATTTTTGTATAAAAAAGGAGTGTGGAGAAAATGAGAACGCATTTTCTCCACACTCTGTGTTACTGAAGTGGTTGATGAACCAGAAAACAGCCGGTGAAGGGAATCCTTACGTGCATATCCTTCGATTCAAATGGCTAAAAAGGGCATACGAATCCCCTGTGCGGCAAATTCATGAATCATATTAGCTTTTTCCCAATACCCAACCATTTGATCGAAGTACACGTTCCCCCTATGGATAGATCCGTAAGGGATCGATTCTGTCCACGAAAACTTGTAGCGGGTGATTTTCCCCTCTCAAATGCTAAGATTGGTATAATGGACTCATACTGCGGATTTTTGCTTCAAAAAGAAAGGAGAGAATTCTATTGGATTCGCCGAAATTCAATATTAGTCGGTTACTTTTGTACTTTGTACTTGTATCATTATTTCTCTTTGTATCGGGGAATATTGGACGATATTTGATAGAAACTCAAGGTGTGGATCAACAAATAGGCATGCTTTTACAAGGAGTGATTTTTACTGGGTTAACGCTTTTTGTACTTTATATACTTAAAAGGAAAAATTCAGACGTGTTTGAAAATATTGGCTTGAAGGGTGTAAATTCACCATCTAAGTTGATCGTCGGGATTGCGTTGCCTTTTATTTTACTCATATCAGGAATTTTAACAGCTTATTTATTTGGTGGCATTGAAAATGTTAGCTTGAACTTGTCAACAAGTGTTATAATTGCCATTTTAATCAATGCAGTGACAGCATTTATGTATGAGGCATTTCCAGAAGAAGTCTTTATCCGTGGACTAATATTTGAAGAGTTGCATAAGAATTTCCGCTTTATCATCTCATTGATTTTGCAACCGTTAATCTTCATCTGTGTGCCAATTATGGTGACTGCATTGGCGTCAATATTCTTTAGCGAGCCATTTGCAATAACTATAGATTATTTTATACTGCTCTTCACTTTTGGAATTGCTCTACAGCTATATAGAAAGTATACAGGATCACTATGGATGAGTATTATCTTCCATATTGTTTATCTTGAAGTGGCTAGATATATTTCCATGGGTGGCATATATAACCCAGATGTCGCTCTTTTAGAGTTTGATGAGAAATTTGGAGGATTCATGACGCTATACTTGTCATTTTTGTTTATAGTGGTATTTAGTGTGGTGGTGTTGTCAGTTTTGTTATTAATTGATAAAAGAAAAAATAGGCTAGGCGCGTTTGTTGAGGATTACAGACAATGATCATAAAAATTGTATAATACTTCACATAGAAAGAATTCATTTTACGAGGGAGGATGACGACATATGGCGGTTGTCAATATATTTTTATGGTAGCGGACCGAAGGGAGCATAAGGAACAAAAATATATTGACAACCTCACCAAACCCGGACCCTCTTGGCGTTTGCGATTTATCATTTTCTGATGGTTATCCACGCTTTATATATATCATCAGAAAGAGGCTTATTTTTATTTCCTGTACTTAGTGAGAACCATTCACCAACACACAGTAAGGCTCTCTCTTAAAGTTCCACCGGGAGTTCCCTCTCCACTGCTATTTCCCGGAAGTGAATGGAGCAAGCGTAGGCTTTGATCAACACTCCCTGATCATGGGCTTTACGGAGTTTTTCCGTCAGGATGGGATCGATTCGACGATGGGGGGTGAACCGGTGAACAAAGTCCATAAAGATCATGAAAACAACAGCGGCCTGATACCCTTGTTCCAAAGCAGTGATTAATTCTTCCACATGCTTCTGTCCCCGCACCGTCGGGGCGTCGGGAAACATAGCGATTCCGTCCTCCTCATAGGTAACGCATTTCACCTCCACCAGCGTCGATAGATCCACCCCGATCGAAAAGTCCATGCGACTGTTTCCGAAGGGGACTTCCCGTTTCAACGGTCCTTGGACCCAATCCATCTTCCCTTCATCAAAAGCATCCTCAAACACCCGGTTAGCAAGGGCAGAGTGAATACAGATCCAGTGACCCTTCTTGTTGACAAACTTCAGACTGTACGGGTGTTTGCGCCGGGGATTATCGGATTTCTCCAGCATCACTGGGGTGCCGGGAAACAACATCTCGTCCATCCGCCCGGTATTGGGGACATGAACCAGCTCCCGCTTTCCTCCCATCTCCACTACGGCCTGAAAACGATTGGGGCGCTCCACAAAGAATGCTGGGACAGGATCACCTGGTAAAACAACGGACAATCGGCTCACCTCGTTTTCATTCTCGGAAGTCAGGTATGAACATCTCCCGGATGAGACACGTGATACCAGGCGTGTTGATTAACAATAAAGTGGGTGGAGGAAACAAAATTGACCCTTTCGCTCTTCCTATTGCCCCCACACGCCTGACGTGATACATCGATTATCCGCGATCCCTATGGTTTTCTCAATTCCAATCCTAGACTGTCAGGGCTTTAGTACCACTTTGATACAGCCGTCCTCTTTTTTGTCAAAAATCTCATAAGCGTGTTCCGCTTTTTCCAAAGGCAAGGAGTGGGTGATGATCTCGGAAGGATCAAAGACCCCCTGCTCGATCATCCGATAAAGTTGCGGCATGTAATGGATCACCGGAGCTTGCCCCATTCGGAGGGTAATGTTGCGAGAGAAGAAGTCCCCCAAAGGGAAAGCGTTGTACCGGGTTCCGTAGACCCCCACGAGTTGAACTACCCCTCCCTTTCGTACCGCCTGGCTGGCGATCTGAATCGCCCCCATAGAACCACCCTGCAGTTTTAACGCTGTTTGAACCAGCTCCAAACCGGTCATTTTTCCGTCCATCCCGACACAATCGATCACTACATCGGCTCCACCCTGAGTCATCTCCTTCAAATAAGACCCAACATTCTCCTTCTTGGTGAAATCCACCGTCTCCGTCCTGTTGATTTTGCGGGCATACTCTAGGCGATACCCGATATAATCCACTGCAATCACCCGCTCTGCTCCCTTCAGCCAGGCAAAACGCTGGGTGAGAAGACCAACCGGGCCACACCCGAGGACAATGACCGTGTCCCCCCCTTTGACTCCCGCCTTATCCACTCCCCACCAAGCGGTGGGAACAATATCCGACAGAAATAGAAGTTTCTCATCTTCCAGTTCACTCTCCTTCGGTACCACAAAGGGTGTAAAATTCCCGAAGGGGATGCGCAGGTACTCCGCCTGCCCCCCGGCGTAACCTCCAAAGGTTTCAGAATAACCGAAGTATCCACCCGTCTCTCCGTGGGGATTGGATTGACTACACTGGCTTTCCAAGTGATTCCGACAATAAAAGCACTCTCCACAGGAGACGGTGAAGGGCACCACCACCCGGTCTCCCCGCTTGACCCGGGTTACCTCAGGCCCCGTCTCCTCCACGATTCCCATTGGCTCATGTCCGATAATGTAGTCCTCGGGCATATTGGGTACCATCCCATGGATCAGATGAAGATCGGAACCACAGATGGCTGTGCTGGTAACCCGGAGGATCAAATCATCCGGCTTCTCAATCTGCGGTTCCTTCACTTTTTTCACTTTGACATCCTTGATTCCTTGAAAAGTGACCGCCTTCAACAAAAAACACCTCCGTTACCATTCAACGAAGGTTATGGTTTCCATATACGATGTGATTTATCATGAAATGGTGTTTCTCCACACCCTCCCACCCTTCCCGTCCCCTCAAGAGCAATATTTTACGATGGGGGCAATGGGAAGAGCGTAAAGATTGTTTCGTTCCTATCATCCACTGATGAGGGAGCCAGGAGTTTACTCCCCACGATATACAGGGAAGGTTCAAGACAACGAAGGCCGAAGGCGAAGCCCTATTCGGAGCGGACGTCTCCACTTCCCTGTGGAAGGATAAGGTCGCGTGGTAAAGTAAAACACGATCTCCCCACATAAAATATGGCTAATCAACACACCTGCATTGCAGTCGGTTATACTGAAACTGACAAACCTTACAGGAGGAATGCCAATTATGGATTCAACTCCTTATCCCGAAAAAACTTGTTCCATTGATCGGCTGGTAACGAAAGAAGAGGATGTAAATCGTGTCTTGGCGGGAAAAAAGACATCCCAAAGGCGAAACGGTCTGTATGCTGTTCCTGGCGAACGGATGGAATTGGATGGAATTCAATTTGAAGTGGTCCGGGTCTATCGACAAACCTTGGGGGAGATGACTGACGCAGACGCACAATCTGAGGGACAGGCGGACCGGATGGCTTACCTTCGTTATCTGGATGGAATCCATCCCGGATTTTCCTGGCCCCCCGATCTGTCCATGTGGGTACACGAGTTCCGCCGCCTCCCCTCTTCTTGATTCAGCTGAACCCGTTTTCACTGTAACTACGCCACCCGCCCTCCCAATGACTCCCCCTGTTCCTCTCAGCTCCTCCTCCGATATAATGGTTTCATAGGAATCACGATGGAACATTTCATGGAAGGAGCATGTTTTTGAAACCGCTGGAGTTGTTGGAACGGTATTACGGCTACTCTTCTTTCCGTCCGGGACAAGAACAGATCATCGCGAGTATCCTGGACGGGCATAACACCTTTGCCATCATGCCCACCGGCGGCGGGAAATCGATCTGTTATCAGATTCCCGCCTTGATGATGAAAGGATTGACCTTGGTGGTCTCCCCCCTGATCTCCTTGATGAAAGACCAGGTGGATCATTTAAATCAGCTGGGCATTCCCGCCGCCTATATTAACAGCACCCTCTCCGTTGCACAGATGCAACAACATTTGCAGGATGCGGCCCGGGGCGCTTATAAGCTTGTCTACATAGCACCGGAACGACTGGAGTCTCCCCGTTTTCAGTCTCTGTTGCGGGACGTGCCCCTCTCTCTGGTCACCGTGGATGAGGCCCACTGCATCTCCCAGTGGGGACATGACTTCCGGCCCAGTTACCGGTCCATGAGCCATTGGCTCCAAGAGCTGCCCCACCGGCCAGTAATCGCCGCTTTCACAGCGACTGCCACCCAGGAAGTGCGGGAGGATATCGCCCGGCTTCTCTCCATCACGCCCCCCTGTGTCTTTGCCACTGGGTTGGAGCGAAAAAATCTTGCCTTCTCTGTTCTTCATGGAGAAAATGTGCGGGATTTTGCTGTGAAATACCTGAAGGAGCATCCAAGTCAACCAGGGATCTTCTACTGCTCCACCCGCAAGGATGTGGAGGCGCTGCATCGCTTCTTGACACAACGGGGATTTGCGGTGGGTCGCTACCATGCCGGGCTGTCAGAGGAAGAGCGATGGCAAGTCCAGGAGGACTTCTCCTATGACCGGGTACAAGCCATTGTCGCCACCAATGCCTTTGGAATGGGTATCGATAAATCCAATGTCCGCTTCGTCATCCATTGTCAGGTCCCCCGTAATCTGGAATCCTACTATCAGGAAGCAGGGCGAGCCGGCCGAGACGGGGAAGAGAGCGACTGCATTCTGCTGTTCAATCCTGCGGATATCCGCACCCAACAATACCTGATCGAACAGTCTGAGCTGACACCGGAGTTGAAGAGCAAGGAACATCAAAAACTGCAGGAAATCTATCGCTACGCCCATACCCAAGGATGTCTGCAACAAACCTTCGTTCGCTACTTCGGGGAGAAAGCGAAGGAACCCTGTGGCACCTGCAGTAACTGTACCGCAGAAGAGGAACAGACCGATGTATCCGTGGAAGCACAAAAAATTTTCTCCTGTGTCCGCCGCATGCGGGAACGGTTCGGAGTCACTCTGACCGCCCAGGTGCTAAAAGGTTCCAAAGCCAAACGGGTGTTGGATTTGGGATTCGATACCCTTCCCACCTATGGCCTGCTCCGCTCCTACTCCGAAAAGGAGATCACCCATCGGATCCGGATTTTGGCGGCGGAAGGGTATCTGCGCCTCAGCGAAGATGAGTACCCCACCTTATCCCTCACTCCCGCCGCCGTCGAAGTGTTGAAGGGGAAACGACAGGTGTTGCTCCGATTGAAGAAGCCGAAGGAGCGGACCACTCCCCGTCGGGAAGACCTGTTCGAAGAGTTGCGCGCCTTGCGGAAATCCCTCTCCGAAACGGAACAAGTCCCTCCCTACATGATCTTCCCGGACAGTACCCTGACCGACTTGGCTCGAGTCCTTCCCATAGACCGAGAACATATGCGGAGGGTGAAAGGGGTGGGAGAAAAGAAACTGGCCAAGTACGGTGACCCTTTCCTCACCACCATTCGGGAGTATGCAGAAAAACAAGGAATCTCTCCCGATGCCGAACAGGTGGTCGCCGTTACGGTCTCCTCGGAGAAAAAATCCGATTCTCCACCCAGTCACCTGACTACCTGGAGCTTGTGGCAAGAGGGAAAAACGCTGGATGAAATCAGTCAGGAACGGGGGCTCTCTCCCACCACGTTGGAAAACCACCTCCTTCGCGCCGCCGGGGAAGGTCACCCCGTAGACTGGGACCGACTCATCCCCCCCGGAGATGAAGTTCAGATCCGGCAAGCCATCGAGAAAGTGGGAGGCACCCTGCTTAAACCGATCAAAGAGGCATTGCCTGAGCAAATCACCTACACCGCAATCAAAGCGGTCCTGGCCAAAATGTCGGATTGATCTTAAGTCTGGGCTGTGGATCCACCAGGAAAGGGCCCCCCTCAAGCCTTCAAGCCCGCCATATCCTAGTGCTCCCTCAGAGAACATTGTGTGGAAAATCACAGAAAGGTAAGGATGGTGGGGATTTGATTCGCCTTTGCGCTCTTTGCAAGAGATCGGAGCCGCCCCACCATCCTGCCTCCGCCTTGCTGAAAAACAAGATCAAAGTTGCCTTAAGGAGCACTAGATGG
Source organism: Kroppenstedtia sanguinis (assembly GCF_050433445.1). Lineage (NCBI taxonomy): Bacteria > Bacillati > Bacillota > Bacilli > Caryophanales > Thermoactinomycetaceae > Kroppenstedtia > Kroppenstedtia sanguinis. The sequence continues at coordinate 51,438 of NZ_JBNPXF010000009.1, forward strand.
AGCAGAGACTTAGACGCAGTAAATCTACACGCAAAAAACCAAAGGATGATTCAATCATGTTCAATGAGGATACGATACGTACCATCCGGGAACAATCCCACGAAATGGAACAAACCGGACGCTTGACCTCCCAAGCCTTAGAACTCATCTATGACCACCAGCTGTTCAAACTGTTTGTCCCCAAAGAACTGGGTGGCAATATGACTCCCTTGCCCGAGGCCCTGCGAATATTTGAAGAGACCGCCTGGATCGACGGGAGTCTGGGCTGGTTGGTCAATATCGGATCCGGCGGGGGATTCTTCACTTCATCTATCTCGCCGGAAGTCTCCCCAAGACTGTTTGCAAACCGAGAAGCTGTGATCGCCGGTAGCGGCTTTCCCGCGGGCAAGGCTAAGCCCGTCGAAGGTGGGTTTGTGGTCAGCGGGCAATGGAAGTTTTGTAGCGGCTCCACCCATGCCACGATCTTCACTGCCAACGCTGTCATCGACAACGACCCAATCCGCTCCTTCATCTTTCTGCCGGAACAGGTACAGATCCTGCCAGATTGGAATGCTTTCGGCCTGAAAGCGACGTCCAGCCACTCCATCATCGTGAAAGAAGTGTTCGTACCCGAAGAGATGACCTTCGATCTCATTCACTCTCCCTATCACTTCCAGGATCCAATCTTTTACTACCCCTTCGTGCCTTTTGCCCAGGCTTCTTTTGCCGCAACGGCCATCGGGATCGGCCAACACTTTCTGGAGGAAGCAAACCAACTCCTAGAAAAAAACAGAACCGCCTGGACAGCCTCTTCCCCGGATCGGGTCACCTTTGTAAAAGATCAGATCGAGGAGATGGAACAAGTCTTCAACCGCAGTGTAAATGACTTTCATCAAATCGTAGACGACTCCTGGGCTCAACAACTCCGCCAACACCCTCTCACTGAAGAGGAGCAACAACGGATCAGCCTTCAGTGTCAGAAGGCTGCCCAGACTGCCCTACGATGCGCCGGAGCCATCTTCCCCTTGCTTGGAATCCAAGCCGTGATGGAGGAAGCCCCCATCAATCGCATCTGGCGGGATTTGCAAACCGCCTGTCAACACACCCTGCTGGTCCCGTATCGGGACGTGGACATCACAAATCAGGAATGACGCCATTTACAAGGACCTGCATGCAGGCCCTTTTTTTATTCTGGAATCAAAAAAACAGAGGTAACCTAGGCCGAATCGGTTTCAAGATTACAGTCATCCCAAAAGTACAGATGGCTCAGGCGTGTTGATTAGCCATATTTAAGGTAGTAAATAAGTCGGGATGGTGGGACGGTGAAGAGCCTTTGCGCTCATCACCGTCCCACCATCCCCGTCCCCTCACGCCTGAACACGTCTGTATTATTTTCTATTCCAAAAACGCTGCCAGGCAATTGCAGAGACAAATTCATTTCCAAAGTTTGGATTATTCGCAGCAAAAACCACTCCGGCTAAATTACTTTTCTTAGATGGTTGAATAAAATACTTCCCAGTTGAGGCAACACCAATCGGTTTATAATGTTTATATGCAACATGTACGAAATGGGTAACATCATCATTAAATTTTTCCTGTCCTTTAGAACGTCCCCCAACTACATAAAGCGAGTCAAGCAAATAAGGACTTGTTGTAAGAAATGTTTCATCAACCTTGATCTTTGTACCATTAGAACCTCTGACAAAACCAAGTGTTTCACTTACGATGACAATAAAAACTCCATTTTGCTTTAATGTGGTTAGAACATGGGTTACCTCTGTATCATTAAAATGATCCCCAATCAGTACACCCACTTTTTGCGTATATGCATAACGGGGCGAATTGGCCTGACTAAGGGAAGGGTAACTTTCTCCAACAGGAACCTGGAATCCGCTTGGGCGATCAACACCAATATTATCAGCAACGATGCAAGCCATTTCCTCATCCACATTGGCCAATAAATTGACGTTTTGCTGGCGAACAGATTTGCTTTTTACTTTTCCGAGTTGATAGCTAAATCCCTCAATCGTATGCTGTTTTTCAACAGGTGTCAGGCTATTCCAAAATATCCTCGGTTGCGAAAAGTAATCTGTGAACGATTCGCTTCGGGCTCGTATGACGTGACCTTCTACTCTTTTTGGATAACTAACATAGCCGCCTTCTTCCGGGGGTGTCGTGTAAGGGGTATTATTTGCTAGTGAATTTTCATGATAGTTTACCTGATCGACATCGATTCGCTGCCTCATATAACCCCTTCGCTGATTATTATGAAACGGACAGATTGGCTTGTTAATTGGTAACTCAACGTAATTGGCGCTACCAAGTCGATGTTGTTGTGCATCTCTATACGCCATTAACCTTCCCTGCAAGACAGGATCATTGGAAAAATCAATTCCCGGAACGACATTTGCAGGGTTAAATGCGACTTGTTCAGACTCTGTAAAATAATTATCAATATTTCTATTTAATGTCATCTTACCAATCATTTGAACAGGGATGAGCTCTTCTGGCCAAAATTTCGAAGCATCTAGAATATCAAAATCATATTTGAATTCATCCTCCATCGGAATGAGCTGAACACCTAATTCGTATTCAGGATAAGCACCACAGTCTATTGCCTCTCGGAGATCTCTCCGGTGAAAGTCTGGATCGAGACCGCCGATTTTCTGCGCCTCATCTTGAAGTAGGGAATGAACACCAAGAACAGGCTTCCAAACATACCTCATAAAGGTTGCTACCCCTTGTTCGTTAACAAAAAGGTACGTATTAATTGACCACGATTCCATCATTCGATAGCTTCTTAGGATGCCCCGATCGGACATAATCCACTCCACCATATGAAGTGCTTCAGGATTATTGGCTACATAATCCCAAAACCTGTCGTGTGCGCCGGTAGCCGTTGGTATATCATCATCTTGCTTAGATTGGTACGCATGCATCGCATCTGGAAACTTCATCGCGTCTTGATTAATTAATACGGGCATTGCAATCGTGGTCAGATCGACATTTCCTTCCTCTGTATACAACTTCACGCCCTTACAGCGTAAATCTCTTGCCGTATCATAAGACCCTTTAGCCCCCTGTACAGTAGAAAAACGGACAGTTAATGGCGTCTTTTTACCCGCTTCCTGTAAGAATCCTGCTTTGGTAACATGTTTCATGGACTGATAACATTCAAACTCTCCATGCGCACTGTAACCTCTTGCATGAACCACTCTTTCCGGTATCTCTTCATGGACAAAGTGTGACATTTTTTCAAAAAACTCATAATCTTGCCGTAGTGCAGGACCGCGGATACCGGCTTTTAATTGATCTTGATCCTGTGATTTTTTTTTCCCTTCCTGTGTCGTCATTGGCTTTCCTGTATTTTGTACACGATACTGATCCAATTGCTCCTGTTTAGCATTATTTCCAACAGGCCTTCGGTTTTTTGATGGCTTTTTACCCATGTCATCACCCATCCTAACGTAAGATTTTTCAATCCCATTCATATGCCTATGAAATTAGTTATATACCTGGATCCAGGTGTGTTGATTCGCCATATTTCAGGTAGGAAATAAGGTGGGGATGGCGGGACTTTGATTCGCCTTTGCGCACTTTGCAAGGGACAGTAGTCGTTCCACCATCCCCGTCCCCGCAAGCAATATTTTTGATGGGGGCAATGGGAAGAGTGAAAGGATCATTTTCGTCCCCATCCTCCACTTTATGGTTCATCAACAGCCCTGGCCTGGATCATACTCAATTACGCTGAAGCGTAATTGAGTCCAGATTTTTATCAAGCGATGAATAAGGAAAGGATCAAACATGGCGGAAAATAATCCTGTTATGAATGATCCTGCTATAACTCTCTATCTTCTATTCCAAAAGCGTTGCTGCGCGATGGCCGAGACAAACTCCTTTCCGAAATTCGGATTATTTGCGGCAAAGACAACGCCGGCCAAGTTATTTTTTTCTGATGGTTGAAAATAAGACTGAGCAGTCGTCGCCACGCCAATTGGTTTATAGTATTGGTATGCTTTATTTACGAAGGTCATAATGTCTTGGTTGAATTTGACTTGATTACTAGCACTTCCTCCAACAACATAAAGGGAATCATACAAGACAGAATATGTTGTAAGAAATGACTTGTTGGCTTTCATTTTTGTGCCACCTGCTCCTTTGACAGTACCAAGTTTTTCACTAATAATGTCCATAAACACACCATTTTTCTCTAGTGTATGAAGAACATGATTTACTTCTTTGTCATTAAATCCATTGCCAATTAAGATACCCACTTTTTGCGTATAGGCATAATGCGGTGTATTAGCCTGACTCAGAGAAGGAGAACTTTTGGTTACTGGAATATGAGAACCTTTTGGCCGTTTAACACCAATATTGTCGGCAATGCTGCATGCCATTTCCCTATCAACGTTTACCCACATATCTACATTTTTCTGGCGTACGGATTTGCTTTTTACATATCCAATGTGAAAACTAAATGTATCGATAAGATCCTTCTTTTCAACAGGGGATAGGCTGTTCCAAAAAAGTCTTGCCTGGGAAAAAAAATCATAGAACGAATCGCTTGGAACTTCCCTCGTCACGCGTCCTTTGACTTTCTCAGGATAATTGACGTATCCACCTTCTTCAAACGAAGCCTCAGCAGGAGTATTTCTGGCTAACGAATTATTGTGGTAATGTACAGAATCAACATCAATTCGATGTCTCTGATAGCTATCCCGAAGGTTAAAGTTTCTTTCTACGATAGGTTTATTCACTGGGAGGTCTTCAATATTTGCTGAATGTTGTCGATATAATTCTGTATCCCTGTACGCAAATGCCCTACCCTGTAAAACAGGATCGTTCGTAAAGTCGATTCCTGGAACAACACTGGCAGGATCAAATACGGACTGTTCTTCCTCTGCAAAGAAATTATCTACAAGCCGATTCAATGTCATTTTACCGATGACATGAACAGGAATTTCTTCCTCTGGCCAAAGTTTTGTGTCATCTAAAATATCAAAATCATATTTAAATTCATCTCCCTCGGCAATAAGCTGCACACCGAGTTCATATTCTGGAAATGCTCCTTTTTGAATCGCTTCAATGATGTCTCGCCGATGGAAATCCGGATCAACTCCTCCGATAATATTCGCTTCATCAAGCAACAATGAATGAACACCGAGTTTAGGCACCCATTTAAATCTGACAAAGGTCGATTTTCCTTGTTCATTAATAAATCGGAACGTATTGATAGGCCAGGCTTCCATCATACGCCAGCTTCTAGGACGACCCCGCATAGACATCAGCCACATGACCATATGTGCGGATTCCTGGTTGTTCACGACATAATCCCAAAAATTATCGTGTGCGACAGTCGCTTGGGGGATATCCGTAACAGGGTTCTGTTTAGCTGCATGCGCCAAATCCATAAACTTCATAGCATCTGCCAAAATGAAAACAGGAAACTGCAGTGACAACGAATCATAATTTCCTTCTTGAGTATAAAACTTGACCGCAAATCCCCGAATATCTACCGCTGTATCCTTCGAACCCTTATTTCCAGTGAAGTTAGAAAACCGTGTAAATACAGGTGTTTTCCGACCAGCCTCTCCCAGAAAGTGCGCTTTTGTGAGGTGTCGCATGGATTTGCAGGACTCAAATTCACCGTAAACCCCGAAACCTCTGGCATGAACGACTTTTTCCGGTATTCGTTCCCGGCTAAAATGAGACTGTTTTTTATAGAAGTGAAAATCCTGGAATAATAATGGTCCGCGTTTTCCTGCCCTTAGTGTAAAAGTATCATTTGAAACTTTTACTCCGGTATCATCCGTCATCTTCTTTCCTGGGCCGGTATTTTTTCTACGATATTGTTCTAGTTGTTTATCCTTGCTATCATCTGGATTTTTCTTTCTTTTCTCATCCATGTATATCACCTTCACTATAATTTGTTATTCTTACAAATAATGTGAATTAACGAATGAATATTTCAATCTTATTCAATTTATGTCAGGGCTATTTATAAACCATAAAGTAGACGATAGGAACGAAACGATCCCTTTGCTCTTCCCATTGCCCCCATCGTAAAATATCGCTTGCGGGGACGGGGATGGTGGGTACGATCTCCTGCAAGGAACGTAAAGGCTCTTCACCGTCCACTATTCCGACCTGATTTCCTACCCAAAATATGGCGAATCAACACGCCTGAACTAAGATATAAAGCCAGGGCTGTTGATTAACCAGAAAATGGTCGGCGGAAGGGAGTCGTGTGCTGCCAAAGCGACCTTTGTACCATGGGCACTACAATCCAAAGGAGCTGAAGCTCTAGATGAAGGTAGCACCACAGGCACTACAATCTCGATAGCAAGGTTGCCATCCTACCCAGCGGAGAAGTCTTACGAGAGGGCGTTTAGGGGCAATATCTTCCCTGTGTTTCTTCCGTAAGGCTTTGCCCCTGCCTGATGGTCAGATTTGGAGCGGCCAGTTTTCACTTCCTTGCCGGATGGCAATCCGAGCGTGGTAGAACACGATTTCCCCACCTCAAATATGGCGAATCAACACGCCTGGATTAACCTATATAATGCTATGTTTTTTTCTGCCATTTTTGTCCTTTCTTCTTCGACTCCATTCTTACTGGGGTGTTTCTTATGTTTTGATCAGCAACGGTGGGCGAGGTCCCAGGAACTGATATAGGGTCGTAAGCCTTCCTGCAAGTGAACAAACTCCCCGCCCTCCTTCCACTCTCTCTTCTCTATATATTCCGCAATCCAAAGCTTAGAACCGATAATCCCACCTGAGCTCAAAGCAGCCATCCCTCGGGGAAAGGCACCATAAAGATCCAACGGAAGACCGCGTAAAAAAGGAGACCGATCAGGAGAGAGACTGCAACGCCCCGGAAATTCCTCTCCCTCTGGGAAAGAAACCAGGTGACGGTACCTGCGAACAACAGAGTGGCCGCCAAAAAACCCAGCCAAGGAATCAAAGCGACGTACCCCGCCATGCCTAGGGATACCACCCACACGGAAAGGACTGGAGCCACCCCCTTCTCTGCCGATTTCCCTCTGCCAAACAAGCTTTGGAACAGGCAGACGACTCCGAGGAAGAAAAGGATCCCCCCCACCGTCCCAGGAAAAATGGCACTCATCTTGTTCAAACCCCGAAGATGCCCTAGAGCGATCACCGCTACCAAGATAAAACCCAATGACACCCACAGATCCCCCCCATTCCGGCCTTCGACCCCCTTCTTTTCTCTTCGCTCCCGCCTGCCAGATCGTAGCATCCACCAGGAGGAGCCCAAGGAGATCAGACAGAAACCGATCAAGAGAAGGGTGATCGGCCGGTTCAGAAACACCATCCAGATGCCTCCCTTGGCCTGCCCGATCAACATGGACTGGACCAGCCCCGTTTCCGCAATCGACCCGAGGATCAGTCCCAGAACGATGGGTCCCGGTTCAAACCCCACTTTTTTCAACAGATAGCCCATGATCCCAAACCCGACCATCATCGCCACATCGAGGAGGTTGTTCCGGATGGCGTAGGAGCCGATCACCGTCAACATCATGATCAAGGGAACCAGGGTATGGGAAGGGAGATTTAAAAGCCGGGCCACATATCGGGCTCCATAAAAAGCCATCACAAACATCACCACGTTGGCCGCAATAAACGCACCCACAAAGGTGTGAACCAGATCAGGATAATTTTTGTACAGGTCCGGGCCAGGTGTGATTCCCTGGATTAAAAGCGCCCCCATCAGCACGGCAGCCGGTGCCGCTCCGGGAATCCCTAGAGAAAGGAGAGGGACCAGAGATCCCCCCACCTCGGCATTGTTTCCCGACTCTGAAGCCGCCACCCCTTCGATTTTTCCTGTCCCATATTCCTCTTTGTTTTTATCGAAACGGACCGTTGCATCATAAGCCAGCAGGCTGGCCACATTTCCCCCCGCACCGGGAATGATCCCCGTCACAATGCCGATGACAGAGGAGCGAAGAAACAGGAAGGGACGTCGGATCAGCCTTTTAATCACCTTCCCTGCCACCCCCTTCACGGGCTGATAGGATAGGTGATCCTGCAATTTCCGCCTCTCTATGATGGCGATCACTTCCGGAATACAGAACAAACCGATCAACACCACGACCAGGTCCAGACCCCCTTGCAGGGGAGAAAAGCCAAAGGTAAACCGCGAATCGCCCCCGACGGGAGCAATACCCACGGTACTCAACAGCAGTCCGAAAGCTCCACCGGTCAATCCCTTGACAATGGAACCGGAGGAAAGGGTTGCAATCACCGTGAGTCCGAAGACAGCCACCCAAAAAAATTCCGGTGGGCCAAAACTTAAAGCCAGATCGGCCAATAACGGGGACAAGAAGAGAAGGGAGATTCCCCCCAACACGCCCCCAACCCCCGAGCTGAAAGCCGCGGTAACCAAGGCTTGCTCCGCCCGCCCTTTTTGGGTCAAAGGAAAACCGTCGAAAGTGGTGGCGATGGAAGAGGGAGTGCCCGGCGTATTGATCAGAATGGCGGAAATGGATCCGCCGTAGATCGCTCCGATATAGATCGCACCCAACAGAATCAACGCCGCCTCCGGTCCCATGGTAAAGGTAAACGGTAGCATGAGTGCCAAGGCCATGGTCGCTGTCAGCCCCGGAAGGGCACCCACGAGAATTCCTCCGGCAACTCCGATAATCACCAACAACCAGTTCACCGGATCCATCCATCCGGTGAACAGACTTTCCGCTATTGTGGTACCCATGGAATCACTTCACCTCCTCAATCATCGGGGTCAGTTCCGCAGTCTTCCGCTTGATATATTTTTCGGTTTCAACCACACCCATCTCCAGCGGTTCAAACCCTTCCCGGATCATCTGCTCCTTGATTTTGTCGTTGCGGGCAACCCGGAGAAAAGCTTCTTCCAAACGTTGGACCACAGGGGCCGGTGTACCTGCGGGTACTCCCACCCCACGGTCGATGACAGGAGCCATCTCATAGCCCACTTCTTTGAAGGTGGGAACCTTGGGAAACAGTTCTGTGCGTTGATCACCTCCAATCGCCAGGATCTGCAACTGCTCCTTGTATTTCACCAAATCGCTGGTATTGGCCAAGATGAGATCAGTATTTCCTCCGAAAAATCCCTGGGTTTGGGTCGCTGCACCGGTGAAGGGGACATACTTCATCCGAATTCCGGCAAACTTCTCCAACTGTCTGAAGGCGAGATGATGCCCCGTGTAGGTGCCTGACCCGGCAACTGTCAATTTGCCAGGGTTCTTTTTTGCTTTTCGCACCAAATCCTTGATAGACCTGATGTCGCTCTCCTTTGGAACAGCCAATCCGATCGGTGTTCTCTGAAACAGAACCACCGGCTGAATCTGCTCAGTTTGATACCCGGTATCCGGGTTGGCTAGGGGCTGAAGAATGATATGGGGAATATTGATCCCGGCCAGATTATAACCATCCGCTTTTTGTCGGGCCAATTCCGCCCATCCCACCGAGCCGCCCCCACCGGGTTTGTAGGTGATGATGACGGGTTGGCCCAGCTCTTTTTCCAGGAGCGGATGTTGCCTTCTGGCCTCCACGTCGGACTGACCTCCAGCCTCAAAAGGGATCATATAGGTGATCTGTCGTTCCGGAAAAGCGACATGGTCTGATAAGGATGCCTGACAGCCTGTCAACAGCAATATTCCAGCCGACAGCAGGCCCATCCACTGCCAAAAAAATCTTTTCATTCCGTCCACCTTCCAAAAAACAGAGTTAAGAATGAATGGTCTTGAGGGACAAAGGACCACCGATGGAGTATATACCCACCCAAATCCATATCTGAAATAGGATATGTGCCCAATCGGCATAGTTGCATGTTGTTTTCAGCAACCCAAAAACGCCCCGGTAAAGGGGCGCTGGTAATTGAGTCAGTATGTTTAAGAGGAATTCGCTGTACAGTCCATGAAAGAGACCGATTCCCAGAACGATAAGCAAGAGGGAGCTTTTGCGGACCACCTTCAAGCCCGCAAAAAAGGTTCCCTACATCACATGTCGGAGGTACATTCGATAAGCGACTGATTGCTGCCACCTGATTCAACCCTTTACTGTCCATATTGAAATGGTGAATACAGGGGCATCTCTTTCCAGCACAAAAAAGGACAGGAACGGGTTCCGTTCCTGTCCTGCAATATCCAAAGAACAACCGTCCCCGGTTGATTTCCGCTTTTCACAGGAGGTGCTTCAAACAGACCGAAATCCGGGCACGAATAAAAAACCTGTCACACCAGGTTTTTTCGCTTTTCCTCACCGGAGTAGCTCACCATGCCCTGTATCATCGGTTCGTCAGTTCAAGATCACTGTTGGCATCGAAAATCCCCCCATTTCGGCATGTTTATCCATGCTTGACAGTTGGATCATAATATAAAAGTTCACAGGGCTGTTGATGAACCCTAAAGTGGATGATAGGAACGAAACGACCCTTTCGCTCTTCCCATTGCCCCCATCACATATCGCTTGAGGGAACGGGGAAGGTGGGAGGGCTACGATCTCTTGCAAAGAACGCATAGCGAGACCCGGGAGCGGAAAGCGACCCTGGCGAGACTTGTGCCCTATGGGTGCAAAGGCTCTTCACCGTCCCACCATCCCAACCTTATTTTACGCCTGAAAGGTTCAGACAAGTCGATACTCAATGCCTCCGGCCCACAGCTGAACCGGATCAAGGGGATTCATTCTTTTTCCCCCGCCACAGTCTTTCCATCAGAATGGCAAGGAAAGTCCCGGTGAGAAGACCGTTGCCCAAGGTGAACTGAAGGACTGAGGGCAGGGAAGCAAAAGCGGTGGAGGGAACAAACATGATGCCCACTCCGATCATGAGTGAGATGCCGAGGATGGTGTTGCGCCGGTCATCCAAGGGCTCCCGAGTGATATTGCCCACCGCGATGGAAACGATCTGAAGAAAACTAGCCAGCAGAGCCGCGTCGGCCACGGGCTCCGGCAAACCCGCCAGAAAACTCATCAAGGGAGGAAACAGGGAGACTCCTACCATCACCAGGCAACCGATGAGGAAGGGGCGTAACTTTTTTAACCCGGTCAGCCGGACAAAACCAGCAGAACTGGACAAGGGAATCGTTCCCACAGTGGAGAAAAGGGCAGCCAATCCATTGGCCACTCCGTTCCAGATCCCACCCTGGTCCAGTGCTCTCCGTGCCTCCTCTGGCCGTCGTCCAATTACTTGTTCCCCCGCCGCCACCGTGGCCACCAGATTGGACATCAGCACGAAGGCGATCAGGAGGCCAGTAATCACCATCCCCCCCTCCAGTCGGGGGACTCCCCAGGCGAAGAGTTCCGGCAATCGGATCCATCCCTCAGACTGGGGAGATTCTGGAAGCCGTCCCGCCCAAGCAAAAGCGGTCCATCCCACCAGAATTCCTAAGAGGACGGAGTAATCTTTCAGGCTTCCTTTTCCTTTCACCGAGATGAAGATGATCAGGATCAACACGCCAAATGAGAGCAGAGCACTCACTGAGTCGAGACCGTCAGCGCCCAGTCCGATCATCCCCTCTAGAAACACTCCGCTCAATTGAAAGACAAGTAACAAAAGATAGACCCCGGTCACCAAGGGAGTGAACAGAGTCATCATCCGTCGGATTAAGCCGGTGATTCCCATGAGAAAAAGTACCAATCCGGCTATCAACATACTTCCTTCCAGCGACTGCAACATGGCACCGGAGTCCAACCCGACGGTCCCCCCCAGGATCACAAAAATACCCAACCAAACGCCCGCCGGTCCGTCGGCAATGGGCAGACGGTGGCCCAACCAGCCTTGCAAAAAAGAGGCGATCCCCACCACAAAGAAGGTTCGCTGCATCAGCTCTGCCGTCTCTTGTGCGGACAATTGGAAAGTTTGACCGATGACGATCGGGATTGCCAATGAACTAGAAAGAAGAAATACAAACCATTGCAACGACCCCAAGGCCGTCTGTCCTTTTAACCTTTGCACAAAAAATCACCAGATTTCACCCAAATTACAGTTGATTCATCCCGAGGGATGGGGTCCATGCACCATCCCTTATGCGACAACTTTTTTGTAAAGACCTTAGGGCTGTTGATTAACCAGAAAACAGTTAGCAGAAGGGAGTCGTGTGCTACCCAAGCGACCTCTGCACCATGGGCACTACAATCCCGATGGGCTGAAGTCCTGAACTCAAGGAAGCACCACAGGCACTACAATCCAAAGGAGCTGAAGCTCTAGATTAAGGTAGCACCACAGGCACTACAATCTCGATGGCAAGGTTGCCATCTTACCCAGCGGAAAATCTGAAGGGAGGGGGTTCAGGGAAACATTCTTACTTGTGTTGCTACCGTCCCGGCTTTGCCCCTGCCCGATGGTCAGATATGGAGCGGCTAGCTTTTACTTCCTTGCGGGATCGCATGTTTGCGTGGGTGAACACGATCCTCACCTAAAATATAGCTAATCAACACGCCTGTAAAGGCCTATCAACCAAACCAGCCTTGCTTCATGGCGTGGATCGCAGCCTGAGTTCGATCCTGCAGATCCAATTTGCTCAAAATTCCGCTCACATGGGTTTTCACTGTTTTTTCAGCGATTACCAGTTGAGCAGCGATCTCCTTATTGCTCATCCCTTTTGTAATCAGTCGCAACACGTCCTGTTCCCGGGGTGTTAACATCTCCAGGCCCTCGGGTTTGTGGAAACCCGAGGATGAAGAAGTAAACTGATGGACCAGGTGACCCGCCGCCTGAGGATGAAGCTGGGTCTTGCCCTGGTAGGCGTCCTGGATGGTCGCCACTAGCTCCTCCGCTTCGATTTCCTTCAGTTGATAGCCTACCGCCCCGGCTCGGATCGCAGGCAACACATGGTCCTGATCGGAAAAACTGGTCAAGACCACCACCTTCACTTCGGGATGAATCTTTTGGATCCTGCGGGTAGCCTCCACACCGTCCATCACTGGCATCATCAAATCCATCAAGACCACGTCAGGACACAACTGTTTCACCTTTTCCAAGGCTTCCGCCCCGTTGCTGGCCTCACCCACAATCTCCACCTCTTCCCGGGTACCCAGGAAAAGAGAAAGTCCTTTCAACACCATCGGATGATCATCCACCAACAGAATCCGAATCGGCATCCCCTGCACTCCTTTCCCCGATGGGTATCACTGCCCGGCAGATCGTCCCCTGGGCAGGGGCGGTTTCCAAAGTAAAAGTCCCTCCCAAGAGTTCCACTCGCTCTTCCATGCTACTCAAGCCGAGGGAGTGCTTTCCACTGCGGACCGATTCGTGGGAGAATCCACAACCGTGATCGGTAATCTCCAGCCGGATCTCCCGCTTCCCCATCTTTAGGAAGAGATGAGCCCGATCCGTACCGGCATGGCGGCTGATATTGTTTAAAGCTTCCTGCCCGATCCGCCAAAGAGCCTCTTCCACTCTCCGGGGCAACTTCCGGACTCCCTCCACTTCATCCTCTACGATCAATCCCAACTCTCTCCCATACTGGCACAATACAGTCATCACTCCTGCTTCCAATCCCGCCGGACGCAACTGCCAAATCAGGGAACGCATCTCTTTCAATGCCTCGCGGGAGAGACGGTGGATATCCTCCAGGGTTTCCCGCAGAAGTTTTCCCTGCTCTGCAGAGAAGTCCTTCGCCGCATGGGCACTCAGAGAGAGCGAAAACAGCTTCTGATTGACGGAATCATGCAAATCCCGAGCCAAGCGATTACGCTCCTCCATCCGGGTGAGCCGCTTCCGCTCCTCTTCCAACAGGGCTTTCTCCATAGCTAAAGAGAGATGCTCTCCCAGTGCGGTGAGGATCGGAAGATCTCCAGCCTCCATCTCCTTAGCACGAGCGACCCCCGCAGATAGCACACCGATGCGTCGGTTCCGGGTCGAGATGGGAACCGCAGCCACCGCTGTGCATTCGGGCCACCAGATACGCAGTACCTCCAATCCCTCTTCTCCGGTCACCGCCTGTTGCCTGACAAAAGCGAGCCCGATCGGTCCCAACTTGTCCACAGGCAAAGAGACCTTGGGCTCGACACAATTTCCCAGGGAATAAAGAGAGGTCAGTTTCAGCTGTTCTCCTTCACCGGTCCACATCCCCATCCATGGCCAGCGGAACTGACGGCCCGCTTCACAAACGGCCCGCCGAGGCAATGTCTCTACATCACGCACCATCCAGAGGAACCGGCTCACCTCATCTAGCCGGGCATATTGCTGCACCCGCTGCCTCTGCACCTGAATCAGACGGGTCTTCTGAACGGCGGTTCCGATCTGGTAGGCTACCGCCTCCAGCAGGGCCAACTCATCCCTGGAAAAATTCTCTTTCCCTGGAGAAGCTACATTCAAAAGGCCGATCCGCTCTTGCCCGGCGATCAGGGGCACTGTGGCATGGTGGGTAATCCCTCGAGTATCCCCCCAACCATGCTTCACTGCATTTTCCAACCGCTTGCATTCCATGATGTTCGCTGCTTCCTTTAGCCGGCCATCCCAAAATTTATTGAGACACCAGCAGGAGCCCTGACACATGGGACGATTCTCCTCCACAGAGAGGCCGGGGGGCAACCGATGAACCGCTACCGGCTCAAACTCCATCCGGTCTCCCGCCAAGAAAATCCAACCTGTGGCCAGACCTGTCACCTCGAGCAACTTCTCTAGCACCGACTGTAACATGGGCCGCACTTCTGTCGACCGATTGAGTGTCTCGGCGATCCTCCGCAAAGTTTCCCACTGCCGTTCCCGAATCTCCTCGGTCATTCCCTTCGCCCCCTGAATCATCACTTCAATAAATATAACATGAAGGAAGGTATCAGGGATAACTGCGAAAACTTTTGGCATCCGCTCTCCCCAATCAGGGAATCCGTCAAAACACGAATCCATAAAAAAATCGACTGTCAGTGATCATTCCCCTGACAGTCGATTTTCCCTCGCCTGAGAGAGGGATGATTCAGTTCTTGTCGATGGGTTACAGAAACTTCATGTGTACTTCCCCACGTCCTCCCTCCACCTTCACTTCTCCCCAAGCCCCGTTGACGAGAGTGAGCTGAGGCGGGACATGGCCAACATCCACCTCATAGACCACGGGAATACCCAACTCCCCGAAGGCATCCTCCAAGGCATCCAGCAAGCCAAAATCCTGGGTATGTTGGTACTTCCCTGGCCGGCCAATCAAGACCCCAGTAGCGTGGCGGAACCACCCTCCTTCTTTCATCTGCCACAGGCGACGGTAGATTTCCGTAGCGGATGATTCGGAACTCTCCAAATACCAGAGAATCCCCTCATCCTCCTTGGCAGCGAAGGTTTCTACAGGGGCGAAGGGGGTGCCCACCAGGGAAGAGAGTGTCTCGATGCATCCCCCAAGCAAGCGTCCCGATAAAGAAACAGCTCCATCATCCTCTCCCAGCACACGCCACCGAGTAGGCGTATCCAGATCAAAGCCTCGTTCCGGCTGTTGGTTGCGACGTTCCCAGGAAGATTGATACATCGGAGAGCTGACCTGTGTAATCTGCCCGCCCTCTGTTAAGGACAGCACATCCACCCACCGCCTGGTGAGGGAGTCCCATTCACGGCTTCCCAGATCGATGTAGTTAGTCCCATGAGCCGAAGCAGTTCCCGTCAACAAAGTATAAGCAAAGGTAAAAGTGCTGATATCCGAGTAGCCCAGCACCCATTTTGGGGGAGCGGCTCGCAACTCTTCCCAATCCAGCAATGGCAGGATCTCCATCAAAAGCTCTCCGCCCCAGGGGGGAATTACCGCCCGGTTGGCTGGATCCAACAGAAAGCGAGTCAGTTCCTGTGCCCGCTGTTTTCGGGGGGCACTGGCCGCTTTTTTCTGGGTGCGTACCGTGTCCCCTTCCACCACTCGGTAGCCGGCTTGTGTGACCGACTTTTCGGCCAAATCGAGGTGAGAGTGAAGTTCAGAGAGCACACCGCTGGATGGTGCTGTGACAGCGATGGTGTCTCCCTTGCGGAGAGGGAGAGGATAACGAATCTGGGTCAATCGGGGTCATCTCCTGTCTCAACTGGATTCTTGTTAGGGTGAGTCTGATCCATCCATTGTCGGGGGTCGGCCTGTGTGACCGTTTCCGATCTCTTGCAAAATACGCATAGCGAGACCGGGAACGAAGTGATCTTAGTGAGACTTGTGTCCTATGGGCACAAAGGGCTCTCCTTTTCTTCACATTGTCACTGAGTGACCTGACCAGACACTCTAGTATTCTTTATTTCCAATCCATATCCCTTGCTGTTGATGAACCATAAAGTGGATAGTGGGAACGAAACGGTCCTTTCGCTCCTCCCATTGCCCCCATCGTAAAATATCGCTTGAGGGGACGGGGAGGGTGGAAAGGCTGAGCGCAAAAGGCTCTTCACCGTCCCAACATCCCGACCTTAATTCCTACCTGAAATAGGGCGAATCAACACTCTTGCTTTCTTCTATACAGATCAAAACAACGACGAACCCGGTTTTCCAGGACCATCGCTGTTTCCTCTGAAGATGTCGGCTCGGCTAAACCGATATCTTTTGCTCCAACCAATCCACCCGGGGGATGGACACATGGAAATCCCTCTGAACGAGTCGGGGAAATTCCTGGAGCAGGCCCTCTTTCCGATCCTCTGTTTCCATTACAGAAGACAGATGACCCTTGGCCAGGTGGCGCGGAATCTTCTGCTCCTGATAGATGCGTTGCAGAGAACGCAAAACCCGGTGGGGAAAGAGCAACTGGGCATAGATCAGGGCATACTCCACCTCTTCCAAGGGCGCTATTTCCTGGTACGCTTTCAGGATCATTGTGGTCGGTTCACATGAACCAGTCCGTCCGTAGGAGTAGAGGATCAAGCGGGCCAGATCCCGACTGCGCACATCGAGAACCGCCCGGTTCCAATCAATCAGCTGAACTCTCCCTTCCGCAACCCAGATCAGATTGCGGCGATGAATGTTACAATGGCAGACCTCGCCTCCCTTGCGGGTGGCCACCACGGTCTGGTCTCCGCCTAATTTTTCAAAGTAACGGTCCGCCGTTTCCAACATCCCTTCGGCATAAGCACACTGTCGCGACCACAATTGATCGACGGGGGAGGGATCCCCATTCAGATTGGCGGCTAACTTGAACATATCGACTTGCCGGGCTAGATCCCGCCAGATCCTTCTCCAATGCCCCGTGTGAATCCATCCCGAGGCCGCAGAGCGGGAAGGAGCAAACCCCTGGGTGGAAACATGGAATTCGGCCAAGGCGCGAGCGGTTGCTTCCCACCCTCCTTCCTCCCGCAGATCCCGAATCTCCCCCGGAATCCACGGCAGGAGAACATAACGTTGATGATGCCCCGATACCGTCACCCCACCTCCCCGGCTGCGGATCGGCCCCGTCAGTATCCCTTCACCGGAGTCTGGAAGAAAATCCGCCAACTCTCTGATCCATTTCCAACGGAGCTCTTCCCGCACCCGAACCCGCTTCAGAGCAAAGACCCCCTGATCGCTGTCCAGTCGGAGAACACCACCTACAGGCTGAACCTCCTGTATCTGGATCCCGTAATGGTGTTGGACTAACTCCGGCAGACGCGCCTCCCCCGTCCACTCCTTCAATTGCCCAGCCGGATCGGACATCGACTTCCCCCTCCCTTCCCCTATCATCTCCTACTCCTATGTATAGGCAGGGGTTCTTTCTCCTATGCCGGTTTCTCTCATGCCTTGGAAGTAGGATGGATCACATCCAGCCCTCCTGTGACTTGAATCATATTGCCAGTTACAAAACCAGATTCCCTTTCACACAAAAAACGGATCACCCGAGCCACATCCTCGCCGGATCCGGGACGTCCCAAGGGAGTTTCCTCATCCGGGACCTCCTCCACCTCAAGGATCCGTTTCAGTTTGTTTTCCCCAACGATATCCCCGGGACACACCATGTTCACCGTCACCCCAAAGGGGGCTTCTTCCACCGACAAGGACTTGACAAAGGAGACTAGTCCCGTTTTGGCTGCGGCATAAGGGGCCCGATCCGGCCAAGCAGGGGCCTCCCCTGCCCGTCCAAAACCAAACAGGATGATCCGTCCATAACCACTACGGCGTAGCAGGGGAAGGCTGGCATGAGTCATATAGAGCGCACTTTTCAAGTTGCCGTCCACCAATTCATCGACGTCATCTAAGTCATAATCCGCAAACCGGCGCCGTTCCCGGATAAATGGACCGACAGCGTGAATCAGTGCATCCAGGCGACCCCAACGATCTTCCACATCCCGGACCAGTTGTAGAGCTTGATCTCTCCGGTTGACATCCGCCTGAAACAGGTGAGCCTGCCTCCCTTTTGCAGCCAACTGATCCACCATCTCCTGAGCTGGCTCCTGATGATTCCGAAAATGGGCGGCCAAGCTCCACCCCGCCTCAGCTAGCACCTCCGCAGCCATCCGTCCAAGTCCCCCGGAACTCCCCGTCACCAGGGCTACAGGTTTCTGATTTGGTTGCAATGAGCTCCCCTCCTGTTTTGGAATTTGATCCACCTGAAGGGTTTCTCCCATTCAATCATACTCCTTCCTGTTTTATGCCATATTAACTTTATATTTTGTGCCAGAGGGAGGAACCCAGATGGGATCTGACATGACACCGGCCACAGAAGATGAAATCCACCAGGCCACCCTGTCCCAACTCTATGAACGGGGGGTGGAAATGGACCGGATTGCCGAGCTGGTCTTTTATTTACAAAAGGATTTCCATGAACATCTCTCCTTACAGGAATGCAGGCATCATGTGGAGCAAGTGTTGACCAAGCGGGAAGTTCAAAATGCGATCTTGACCGGGATCCAGCTGGATCAATTGGCAGAGAAGAAAGGGTTGGAGGAACCCCTGCTAGACATGATCCGCCGGGATGAGAGCCTGTATGGAATCGATGAAATCCTGGCTACTTCCATTCTGAACGTGTACGGGAGTATTGGGATGACCAATTACGGATTCGTCGACCGGATGAAGCCGGGGATCCTGAAAGATTTAAACGATGCGAGCGATGGACAGATCCACACCTTTCTCGATGATCTGGTCGGGGCTGTGGCCGCCTCCGCCGCCGCCCGACTTTCCCACAATCGGAAACGACAAACGGAGCAGGATTTCCAAACCCCCTGAAGAAAAGACCCGGGATGTCGGGTCTTTTCTTTAGGCTTTGCGGTATTTCCAGACTCCCTCTTCCTTTTCTCGGACCAACTTCCCATGGAGACGAAGATACTCCAGATGAGCCAGGGTTTCGGAGAGGGCGAACCGCAGGTTATGAATAGATAAGTTCGTGCCAAAAGTTCGAAAGCAGACCTCCACTGCGGTCACACTGGCAACCGCCGCCCAACCCGCCATCTCTTCCAGGCGCTCCCGGTGATGCTCCCGCAATTCCTCAATTCGTCCGTGATAGTTTTCAAAGACAGAGCCATGAGCTGGGAAGACTCTCTTCACCGGCAGAGTATCCATTTGGTCCAGGGTGGCCAGATAAGTGCCCAGAGGATCCGGATCACATCCTGGCCACAGACTGATGTTGGGAGTGATCCGAGGCAAGAGAACATCGCCTCCGATCAGCCAGCCCCGCTCTTCATCATGAAAGCTGAGATGCCCGTCGGCATGCCCCGGAGTATGCAAAATCCGATACTCCCGGTCACCCAGACGAATGGCTTCTCCCGCTTTGATAAACTCCGGTTCAGGATGAGGAACCACCCACTTTTGGAAGCTACGCAGATGGGGAGGGATCTTTTCCCTCCATTCCGCATCTAAGCCGTGTTCGCCATAAAAACGGGCCATCGCTTCCGGCTGTTCAGAAGATTTGCTGAAAAAGAGTTGG
Organism: Kroppenstedtia sanguinis; assembly: GCF_050433445.1. Lineage (NCBI taxonomy): Bacteria > Bacillati > Bacillota > Bacilli > Caryophanales > Thermoactinomycetaceae > Kroppenstedtia > Kroppenstedtia sanguinis. The sequence continues at coordinate 71,187 of NZ_JBNPXF010000009.1, forward strand.
GCCTGCTCAAAATCGGTCTGGGAGATCTTGACTGGCGCTCCCGTCTTTTCCTGCATCCAGCCAGCTAATCCGTAGTGATCCGGATGGTAATGGGTCAGCACGATTTGCTCTACATCTTTCCACTCGAAACTGATGGACCGCCTCGCCCCTTCCCAGGCCTCCAGATCCTCATCATAGTGAAGGCCCGCGTCGATCACCGTATACCCGTTAGACCCTTTGATCACATACGACTTGATAATTTTAAGGGCAAAAGGCAACGGAAGGGGGACTTCCCAGACATCCTCCCAGCGATTCATAGTACCCCTCCTCTACTGAAATCCCACTCTGTCAAATCCTGCACTGTGTATGTCGCCTGGATGGAACTTCTCCGATACTCCTCCGCCGTGGTCACCCCTGTGTATACCAATAAAGTGTCGATCCCCCCGTTGATTCCCGCCTGTATATCTGTCAGTAGGTTGTCCCCCACGATCAGGGTTTCATCCCGCCGCAGACCCGAGCGCTCCAGGGCATAGTCCAAAATGGGCCGCTCCGGCTTCCCGATGAAAGTGGGTTTCACACCTGTGGCAGCCGCCACAGCTGCACACAAGGATCCGTTTCCTGGCATCAGACCTTCTTCCGTAGGGAGAACCCGGTCACCATTCGTTCCATAGAATCGAGCCCCACCCCGGATGGCCAAGGTGGCTGATTTCAGCTTATCATAGTTGAATTCCGGATCGATGCCGATCACCACGGCCTCTGGATTCTTCTCCTGCAAGGGGAAGCCCGCTTCCCGGAGTGCATGCTTCAGCCCTTCTCCACCGAAAGCCATGACAGCCGGGATGCCTAGCTCCTTTTTTAGATGAGCTGCCGTCGCCTGAGCGGAAGTGACCACCTGCTTCGATTCTGCTGGATAACCGAAGCCCCGCAATTTTGCTGCGGTCTGCTCGGGACGACGGGCGGAATTGTTGGTCAGATAAACATAGGGCAACCCCTGCCTCTCCAATTGCTGCACAAAGGAGAGTCCGCCTGGTATCACTTGGTCACCCCTAAACAGGGTCCCATCGAGATCGATCAGATAACCCCGGTACCCCATTCAGCCTTCCACCCTTCCGGTGATAATCATCCGGGGGCTGTCTTCGGAATACAAGGTTCCATCAAAATCTCCCCAGACCTGATCCACAGTGAGACCTGCCGCTTCCATCATCCTCATCATCTGCTTTCGATCGTACATTTTGACCCGTTCCTGGTAGTGACGTTCCCCCAGATGATCGGTCACAGTAATTTTCTTGCGGACAAAGCTCCCGTCAATCCAACGCTCTTCCCGAATGCGGGTTCCTTCCTGCTCCCGTTCACTTCGGGGGACCAGACCGCGCTCTACTGCTCTCCGATTGAGAAAATCCACCAAAAAACCTCCGCCCTGTCGGGTAACCCGGGCAATCTCCGACAGTACTTTCACATTTTCATCATCCTCGGCGAAATAACCAAAAGAGGTGAACAGATTGAGCACCGCATCGAAGCTTCCCTCCTTAAAAGGGAGATCTCTCATATCCCCTTGCACATACACGATCTCCCGTTCCTGGGAGGTCTCCCTTGCCACCTGAAGGAGCACAGAGGAGAGATCGATGCCAGTCACCTGCATCCCTAAATCATCTAAAGCAATGGAATGACGCCCCGTTCCGCAGCACAAGTCCAGTACGGACTCGCCTTCCTTCAGATCCAACCACCCCGCTGCTGCCTGCACTTCCCGACCTGCACTGGCCTGATTGCGATGACGGTAGACCAAAAGATAATCCTCTCCGAAACTTTCCTCATACCACGGCATAAATCGATCCCCCTGCCTTTTCATTAAAGGAAGGACACCCCCATTCGTCATATGGATGGTTGTTCTCGTCCCCCATTTCAGTCCCGCACCGAGGATACCACTTTGCGTATGATGGCATCGGTCCCTTCCAGTTCAGATTCCCAGTCGGAGAGCAACGGGAAATCCCAACCGAAGCTTTTGGCATTAAAACCGACGATGTGCCAAGTACCGAGCCAGACGGTCCTCAGGTGAAGAGCAGCCACCAAGGTGTCACTCACTTTGGTTCCCGACACCTTCAGATAATCGGGTACCCACTTCAGGATCTCCCCGGACAACTCATGCAAGCGGCAAACAGGAGCCAGTAACCATTCCCCTTCGACGGTACTTCCGCGCCGAACCATCTCCTCCACCGCCTGAATATCCCCATCCACTAATGCCTTCCCTTCTTCCCGCCAATGCCGGAGGCGCTTTAAATCATGAGACAGATCCCGCCCCTCCATCCTCCCCGTGGTTTCCACCTGTTCCGAAACCGTCATCTCCAACAGAGAAATCGCCATCATCAGTGAAGCGGCTAAACTGCTTCCGGCAGCAGGACTGGGGAGCTTGCGCTCTGCCATCTCATCGGCAAAAACAGACAGGGGAAGATTCACATATTTATCCACTGTGACGGCTCCTGGACGCAGATGTCTTGGCACTTCCCAATTCTTGATCTAGATATTTGCGAACCCAACTGATATAGGAGGCCAACACCGACGTGTCCGACAATTCTCGGAGCAATTCCTTCGGGGTCACCTCATCGTATCGACGGACCAATCGCTCCCGCAACCGGACCAATTGCTTCAGACGGGAAACCGCCTCCGTTGGAACCACCCGTTCATCTTCCAAAATATCTACAATGTCCAAGTATCCTCCCGGATCCCGCATAATAAATCCGTCAATCAGAGTGCTACCCACGTCGATCACACACTCCACCCCGATATGTAAAGCACGGGCTGCTGCAAATAGAAGCACCGGATCCTCCTTTTGTTCCAGGGCTTCCCGGGAACTTTGAATGACACCTACACACTGTTCTAAGTATAACAGCTGAGATTCGATCCGATCTGTATCCACATCGTAAATCATGATGACACCCTTTCCATTCCTAATTCCATCTCGTCCCTATTATACAGCAGGATCCCCTTGCAAAGAAAACCCACGCGGTCCCAGCCCTATTAGAGGTTGGAGAGACCGTGTTCAGCGACACTTGGCTACTCTCCCGGAGTACAAGTATCATTAAGTTCCTTCGTACTCATCCCACGATGGCCACACAAGACTCCTTTCCCTCACCTTTTTCCTGGTTCACACTCTTCCTTCATACATATTTCCCACCGTATATCACAGCATAACAGAGAAACCACCTTGAATGGAAAGGATGGGTCGAGATGCCATTGACCACCAAAGATCTGAACTATTTAAAGGATGAATTATCCTGGGAGCTGTTGGCATTCAAAAAGTGCCACCACTATGCCCAAGAGTGCCAGGATCCGCAAATCAAATCCCAAATCGAACTGATCGGACAGAAACATCAGCAACATTATGAGCAACTGCTTCAATATCTGAACAGCAACTCCACTGGCGGCGGACAACAACAGAACCAATCCATGAATCAGTAAGGAGGAATCACCGATGCAAACCCAACAACAGACCGGTCAAACTCAACTCCCACAGATGAAGGGACCGGAAATGAGTGACCGGGATCGTATCAACGACATTTTAGCCATGGAAAAATATATGTCTGACGCCTACGGCGTTGCAGTCAACGAAGCGAGCAACGACGCCCTTTATCAGACGCAGATGAGCATCCTGACTGATATTCATCAATGCCAACGGGATGTATTCAACCTGATGCACAGCAAGGGATGGTACCAGACGGATCAGGCCAACGCCCAATACGTCACCCAAGCCGCTCAAAAGTTCACCAACTACCAAACTCAGTTCCCGTATCAGTAAAAGACATGGTGAGATCACCGGCCGTTGCTTCCGGCCGGTGGATTTTCATGGGAATATCCAAGAGTGGAGAGTGGACAAGATCGGGTTCGACCACATTCCTACAAGTGCTCTCAGGCACTTTCCCTAAACATCCTTCCGTATGACTTCAGCTGGATTAGATGTTATCCTGTATCCAAGGCTTCATCCCATCGAGAATAGGTCACTTTGGCAGTACACGACTCCCTTCCGCCGCCTATTTTCGGGTTAATCCGCTCCACTTTTAAATCTTTTTTGCAAATGCAAAAGGGATTTCCAATCGGGACTTCTCATCTGAATCCGTCATCCGATTTTTTACAACCCCTATTTTCTTTTGAATCTACTGGGAGGTCATCAATCACCATGTTTATTCGGAGCATGAACCGGGAAAATTTTTCCCCTCCGAATTCTCTCTGAAACCTCCCCCTTTTCTCTTTCGTTGTCTAAGTAGGACACTTTTTAAGCTTATTTTTGAAAACTTAGATCGTCCTTCCAGACGATTACAGGAGGTTTTATGTCAGCTTCAAACCAAGAGGCCATCAAGCCCTCCGCAACGAAAAAACAAAGGGATTATTATTTTGATAACGTGAAATTTGTATTGGCCATGTTAGTGGTGATTGGCCACACCTACCGCCCCCTGATCGATGAAAGTCCGATTATAAAGGCGGTTTATCTGGCTATCTATAGTTTTCACATGCCTCTCTTTATCCTGATCTCCGGCTATTTCGCCAAAGGATTTAGCCGAGAGGGGCAAAACAAAAAATTGATCTCCTCTGTTCTAATCCCTTATCTCATTTTCCAAGTTCTATACTCTATATACGATTATTTTATCTACGGGAGGGACTCCCTGGAGATCTCCATTTTGGAACCTTATTGGGCGATGTGGTTCCTGTTCAGCCTGTTTTTATGGCGGTTGATGATGCTCCCCTTGTTTGTCAATCTGAAATATCCACTGGTCACCGCCTCGATCTTAGCTATCGCAGTCGGATATGTTGACGAAGCCGACGGCTTTTTAAGCCTTTCCCGAACTATTGCCTTTTTCCCGTTTTTCCTGTTCGGTTACTATTTGCAAAGGCATCATTTCGAGGTGTTATTCGCCCCCTGGAAGCGGGTGGTCGGATGGGTGGGATGTATTTTACTCGTACCACTGATGTACTGGCTGGAGTTTCTCTCTCCCTTTGACCTCTCTTTTCGTAGGTGGATGTATTTCGCCGATCCTTATGAAAGCCTCGGACATGCGGAATGGTCTGCCGGTTTGATCCGGGTGGGTTTCATCCTATTGACGCTGATCGTATCCGCCTTGGTGTTGGCAGTCATTCCACAGAGAAAAACATGGTTCAGTGCCATGGGAAGCCGCTCTCTGTCCGTATACCTGCTACACGGAGTTTTCATCAAATACTATGACGCCGTGAATGTGGATGACAAATACCCCGGACCCACCCTGTATATTTTGGCCACACTGGGGGCCATCGCCCTCACCTTTCTTTTGTCCTCCGCCTGGGTCACCCGCGTCCTTCGTCCTCTGCTGCAACCTCAGCTGAGATGGATATTTCGCACCTCTTCCCCACAGGAACAACAAAAATTGAATAAGGCCTACTGACCCGAGTCCGGGTCTTTTTTTTGTGATTCCTCTGCGATTCCCCAAGGAGTCCTCACCCTTGTCAACTGAGCACTTTGTTTGTCACAGACTGACATCCTTTGTCGGGAGAGAAGGATTCCCCATTAAATCAAAGAAAAAGGGTTATAAATACAGATTTTTGGGAGGTTTTCGTATGTCGGACGAAGCGCGCATATCTACGCGGGAGGCCGCCGAACGCCTCCACGTTCATGCACGTACGGTTAGAAAATGGATTGACGCATTTGAGGAATACATCGCTCCCGAAGTGAATGATCGTGGACACTATATGCTGGATGAGGAGGGGTACCACCGATTGTCCGATATCCAACAACGACTGCAAGAAACCAACAAATCCATGCGCCAGATTCGCCAGGACCTGATCAGAGAGGGAAAATGGGAGATGGAGCTGGATGAACCTGCTTCCCCCGCCCCGGAACCCCCTAGGATTCCCTTTGGAAATGAGATTCCGGTTCACCGTCTGATCGGAAGCCTGGATGAAATCGGGGAAATGATGGAGACAGTATTCAGCCGACTGGATCAGTTAGAAGATCATGTGTTTACGATGTTCGATATGATGGAAGAGATGGAAAACAAAGTACTCGCTTCCCAACATCACATGTTGCCTATGAACACAGTTCAGCACATGATGGATGAAATCGGGAAGAAGCAGGAGCAACTCAAAGTGGAATTGCGAAATGCCACCTTTCCTCAGCGGTTGGCTTCCGCCACCAGCGAGACTCAACAGCTGACGCCGCGCAGGCAACGGCGAACCCGTTTTCTCGGTATTTTCTAGTGCCCCTTAAGACAACTTTGATCTTGTTTTTCAGCAAGGCGGAGGCAGGATGGTGGGGCGGCTCCGATCTCTTGCAAAGAGCGCAAAGGCGAATCAAATCCCCACCATCCTTACCTTTCTGTGATTTTCTACACAATGTTCTCTGAGGGGGCACTAGAAGCCTTGTCCTCCCCCTCGGCCCTTGCCTACTGAAAAATAAGATCCAGGTTTCCTGAAAGGACAATCAAACCAGGGATCAGGTGGGGGTCCGAATACTCCAGTTTCCGTTATAATAGGGGAAAAAGGAGACATTCCATGCTCAAAGACGAACTCTACATCCTTTACGACGAAAGTGAAACCACCCAAACGCGTTATATCAGTTTTGCAGGAGAATCCCACCGCTTCGACCTCGGAATCACCGTTACCGACCGTTTCTACGGAAAACTGTTAGTATTCAACATTCAATCCAACCGCTACGCCCTGATCGGTGAAGATGACCTGGAAGAACCCGGTTATCTCGAACATGTCTACGGGATCACTGAGGATGAAGCGACAGAACTGAGGGATTTTCTTCACACACTTTTCTAAAAAGGGTTCGCATACCCCGCCACCTTCCTGGGCAAGCTAGACTCGGAGGTGGTTATTTTGATTCGTCGACGAAACACTCCTTTTCAAGATGTGAAAACCGTGGAGTCCCTCCGCAACGAATATATCCCAGAGGAGTTCCCCGAAGGTTCCTACGGAGCCGCCACCGATGAGGAGATTCTTGGCAAAACTTCTCCCTGGCGTGCCTCCCAACACGCATCTCCTCAGTTCACCTATGAGATGCGGGAACTTCACGAAGGCATCCCCAGGCAAGTACCGGGAAGCCATCCCACCCACGACGATCCCGAAAGAGATACAGAAATGGAGACCTAGAAAAGGAATCCCCCCGCAAAGCGTGGAGAAAAATGGTTTTTTCTCCACGCTTTTTTGTACAGTCACTGAACAGATCAATCGACTCTCTTTTCAGTCTAACCCATGTAAAAAGCCAACACCGCTATGGCGTTGGCTTTTATCACGAGCGGGTAATTCGACGCTCCCTCTGTCTTCCCCTTCGCCCAGGATGGGGTTTCATGGGATCACGGCGAAGAACAAAATAGGCACAACCAAAATTGCAAAACTCGTGGATATATTCTTCCACATGAGCAATCCGGGTTTCTCGAGTCGCACGGGGATGCTGGTCGGAGAAAAATCCCTTCAGCCTCAGTTGTCCATATCCCCAATCGCCTACGATGTAATCGTACTTGTCGAGAACCTCACTGTATCTTTTGCCAAAGGCATCGGAGTTCCAGCCGTTTTTATGATTGAGGATCACTTCATATGAAATCCCCTTGATCTCTATCTTTTCCATTTGTAGCCCCTCGGATCTTTTTCTTCTTTCGGTCAGGGCTGTTGATTAACCAGAAAATGGGCAGCGGAAGGGAGTCGTGTGCTGCCAAAGCGACCTTTGCGCCATGGGCACTACAATTTGAAGTTAAGGATGCGCCACAGGCACTACAATCTCGATGGGCTGAAGCCCTGGAATAAAGGTAGCCATCCTACCCAGCGGAGAATCTGGAGGGAGGGCGTTTAGGGGCAACCTCTTCCCTGTGTTGCTTCCGTAAGGCTTTGCCCCTGCCCGATGGTCAGATTTGGAGCGGCCAGTTTTCACTTCCTTGCTGGATGGCGACGGTCGCGTGGGTGAACGCGATCTCCCCACCCAAAATATGGCTAATCAACACGCCTGATGTTACCACAAACACTCTCCTTCCCCTTTCATCCTTCACCTTCGGGAAATCAAGCACAAAAACCTTCATTTTCCAAAAGAAACCGATCCTTTTGCCACGGGTATCCCCATGTAGTGCGGGTATCCTAAACGCAGGAGGTGAACTGATGAAACATGGGTTATATATACTGGTGACCTTGAGTCTGCTTGCCAGTGCCTGCACCCCGTCGGCAGCACCGGAAAGACCTAACGACAGTTACGATGAATCCCTGTATGAGGACCGAGACAAAAATGCTTTGGATTATGTCACGAATCGAGACAAACGACCCCAACATGACCGTTACAACCAAATTGGTTTCAGCCGCCAAAAAGGAAAAGAGCGTTATAACGCCACCGATGGGGGAGCTGTTCCCGGTCCTGATGTGTATATAAACCGAAGTGCACTAGCCCGGCAGATTTCTTTTTTGGCAACCAAACTTCCCCAAGTGGATGACGCCATCGTGGTAGTCACGGATGATCAAGTATTGGTCGGTGTAAAGGGTAACCAAGGCAAAATCAGTGACAAAACCCTGTACGAAGTCCGTCGCACCGCCTGGAGCTTGACTCCCCGGTATTACCAAGTATATGTCAGCCGGGACGCATCCATCCACAACCAGTTGAACCGCATCGGACAACATGCTGGCGGTAACCAGGAAAAAATACGGATGAGCCGAGAAGAGATGGAAGACTTGATTCGTCAGATGAACCAAGGACAACCGATGAAAGAACTTCCCATGAACCCTTCTCCAGGTAAGACGCCCTAGCCTTAAAGGACGAAAAAAACAGCCTCCATCAACGCAGGAGGCTGTTTTTATGAAATTCACTGGGCCATGCGTTTTTGTCCTCTGGCTGCATTTACTTGCTCGTGTGCATGATAGGAACTTCTGACCAAAGGACCTGACTCCACATGAGCAAAGCCCCGTTTCATCCCCTCTTCTTTCAACTGAGCAAATTCTTGTGGTGTGTAATACTTTTCTAAACGGAGGTGCTTTTTGGTAGGTTGCAAATATTGGCCAATGGTCATGATATTGCAGTCCACCTGACGCAGATCATCCATCGTTTCCAGAATTTCATCCCATTCTTCTCCTACACCGATCATGATGCTGGACTTGGTAGGAATATCTGGTTGAAATTCTTTGGACCGTTTCAACAATTCCAAGGAACGGTCATATTTTGCCTTGGAACGAACCCGATCGGAACGACGACGCACGGTTTCCACATTGTGGTTCAGCACATCGGGCCGGGCATCCATCACCGTCTGCAGAGCATCCCAATTCCCTTGGAAGTCCGGAATCAGAACCTCTACACTGGTTAACGGATTCCGTTTGCGTACTGCCCGGATTGTCTCTGCAAAGATCGAAGCTCCCCCGTCATTCAGATCGTCTCGGGCTACAGAGGTGATCACTGTATGTTTCAGGCCCATCTGTTCCACCGCTTCCGCCACCCGTTCCGGTTCCTGAAGGTCTAACTCCGTTGGCAGACCGGTTTTTACGGCACAAAAGCGGCAAGCACGTGTACAGATGTCCCCCAGGATCATAAAGGTGGCTGTTCGATGAACCGCCCAGCACTCATGAATATTGGGACACTTGGCTTCCTCACATACCGTATGGAGGGTTTTCCCTCTCATCATCCGCTTGATCTCGCGGAAATTTTCATTTACGGTCAGCTTGGTCTTCAGCCACTCCGGTTTTCGTTTATATTCGTAAGCCAACCCGTACCCTCCTTATGTACTTTCCTCTATCCATGGATAGTGTATCACAAAATTCATAAGGTCCATAGCGAGGAAGGTCTTGTGACCACCACCGTCAAACTATAGGTTGAATCTTTGTTGCAAATTCCATTAAATACTTAAATGTCCCCTGCAGAAGCGATCCAAACTATAGGATAAAACCTTCAAAAGCGGTGTGGACCAAATATGAAGACACAACTGATTTCCCTATTTCTCATCCCTTTATTGTTTATAAACGGAATCTCCTCTCCAGTAAATACCCGTGAACAGGAAAAGATGGAGACTACCCGACAAAGCCTGTTTGAAAAAGTGGAGACTTTGAGTGGAATTCCCTGGTATGTCCTTGCCGCCATGGATCAATACGAACGCAATCTGCAACAAGTACGACAGGATTTGAAAAAACAAACTGGACCGGTGGCGATCACGGTTCCACCCAAATTGTGGAGCGGAATCACCAACCCAGATCCTTATGATACCACCCCCGAATCGATCCGATTTTTCGGAGGGATCGGGGGAGACGGGAATGGAGACGGAAAAGCTGATCCAGAAAACCCCCTGGATGTGTTGTATACCATTACCCGCTATCTCCGGGAGTTCGGAAATTCACGGGATGATATCCGAATCGGGTTATGGAACTATTATCAACATCCCACCGCGGTGGACCTGGTGAGCCATTATGCGGAAGTCTACAGGCATTTCAACACCACTCACTTGAACCGCTTCAGTTTTGTCATGCCCTTGCACTTCAATTACACCTATCACAATACCTGGGGTTCTCGTCGAGGATGGGGAGGCCTCCGCATCCATGAAGGAACGGATATTTTCGCCAGTTACGGTACCCCCGTGCTCAGCACCGTATACGGTTATGTGGAGCTGAAAGGATGGAACCGATACGGAGGCTGGCGGATCGGAATCCGGGATCTTAAAAACAACTACCATTATTTTGCTCATTTAAGCCGCTTCGACAAGAACATCAAGAAAGGATCGATTGTGCAGCCCGGCCAAGTCCTCGGTTATGTAGGCTCCTCCGGTTACGGTCCCCCTGGAACCTCGGGTAAATTTCCTCCTCATCTACACTACGGCATCTACAAATTCAACGGAAACACGACTTACTCCTATGACCCCTATCCTTTTCTAAAAGCGAGGGAACGGGCGGAGTACAAGAAACAAGCGGAATACAAAAAGCAAAAGAAAACCCGCAAGGCTACCCGCAAAGAAAAAGGAAAACAAAACAAGGCCCCCAGGTAGAGGCCTTGTTTTGTTGATTTATACCATCAGGCTTCCTTACCCGACTTATAGGCAACCCATAGGAAATAGCCGAGGCCACCCCAGAGACCGATCGCACCCATCAGAAACATGACCCAAGCACTCGCGTTCATCCTATCCCTCCTTACTAACACTTTCTGGCTCCAAGAATTTACATGATAATCAAACGTTGTTCATGTCTTCTTCCTTTTTGGTGCCGGTGTTTGCTTCCAGCTCAGACGTTGAAACACAAGCCCCGCCAGGAATGTGATTACCACAGATCCCCAACCGATCACAGTGAGACCGCTTAAAGGATAATCCTCATAGGGATGAACCCACTCCTCAAACAGACTGAACCCTGTCATCACAATAACCATCACAGGAGTGATTACCATCAGGCAAAGATTCCACCAGTTACCAATTTGAACATCGGAAATGTCGTTGATGTGAGTCTGCATCTCCTTCAGCTTGCGGGCAAACCATGCGATAAACACCACTTCCACCAGACCGCCTAAGGCCACCCCGTATTGGTTGATAAAGTGGTCCACAGTATCCAGATACCGCAGACCTCCATGGGTGGTGTAGAGTAAGCTGAGGAGAAAAGCAAGTCCACAGATCCAGTTCACTGCCACCCAGCGACTTAGGTTAAACTTCTCCCTCACACTGGCAATCACCGGTTCCAGAATGGAGATGGTCGAGGTAAAACCAGCAAAAAGCAGTGACCCGAAGAAAAGCACCCCGAAAAAAGAGTTGAAACCCGGGAATTGATTAATGATTTGAGGGAAAACAACAAAAGCAAGACCCACACCGGCGTCGACCACACTATTGACGTCCACCCCTTGGCTGGCAGCCAGGAAACCAAGGGCCCCAAACACACCCAGTGCAGCCAAAAACTCAAATCCGCTGTTGGCAAAAGCTGCAATCAATCCACTGTTGGACAAGTCGGATTTCTCCGGCAGATAGCTGGCGTAAGTCAGCATAATTGCAAATCCGATGCTAAGGGAGAAAAAGACCTGTCCATAAGCTGCCACCCAAACCCCTGGGTCAGTAAGGGAAGAGAAGTCGGGTGTCAAGAGAACATTCAACCCTTCCGTAGCTCCTGGCAGGGTCACTGCCCGGATCGTGATAACCACCATCATCAGAATCAAAATCGGCATCAGAATCCGTGAGACCCGTTCAATCCCCTTCTGAACCCCTTTTTGCATCACGACATAAGTAATCAACCAGACCAGGCAGACAGGCAGGAGCACCTTCCATTGCAATCCCTCTATCTCCCAAAATCCTCCACTCAACCCGAGGAAATTTTCAAAAAAGAAGGCCTCTGTATCTTGTCCCCACTGAGTTCCGATGGAGTAGTAAGTGTACACTAAGGACCAACCGAGAATAACCATATAAAAGCTAACGACTACAAAAGCGATGAAGGACTGCCACCAACCGAGCCACTCCCACTTTTTAGAGATTTTTCTGAAAACCTGTGGTGCAGAACCTCGGTACCGTTGACCCAGAGAATATTCTAACAGCAGGATCGGAATCCCCGCCGTCAACAAGGCGATAAAGTATGGGATCAGGAATGCCCCGCCCCCATTTTCATAGGCAACATAGGGATATCTCCAAATATTCCCGAGTCCGATAGCGGAGCCAATCGCTGCAAAAAGAAATCCTGCTCTGTTGCTCCACTGTTCACGTGTTTCCATTGATTAGTTCCCCCTGAATACAAACTAAGCTTCTTCTCCTACCGGCATAATAAACAGAAAATTTCAATCTTGCAAGGTTTCATCATCCCTTTAGCCTATTTCTATGGAATTCTACAGCAATAGAAGGGAGATGTCCACCATCTCCCTAAGATGAATCGATAGAATGAATTTTTTCCAATTTGGGCAGGATCTATTATGTATCCTATACAAATTGTTGGCCCAGTTCAGATTTCCGCCACTCCATTTACCTCATCTTCATCCGACTCTGTTTCTCATCCCATCACTTCAACCACTTCGCCCTGTTGGTTTTTGATATAGGATTTGACGATTTCAAACTGAATTTCTTGGAATCCGGGGATATGCAAGTTTTTCGCTCGAGGAACGAGCTGTTGGATGAAAAGGGCACAGGAATCCGGCTGCAACTTGATTTGCAAAATTCCATCCTGTACCTCCACAGCATCCTGATCTGCCGGAAGAAACTCTACCTGTCCACCACCTTCGTGATACAACTGGAGAGATCTCCCTTGGGGCAGACGCCCCTTCAACATCTGAGCGATCGGCTCCGCCTGTTTGGCGCCCAATTTGACCTTAAAAGTGTTTTTCTGTTCCTTCCACTCCAGAGAATCCACGAAGAGCACACCCGTGCTGGATCCATCCTTCTCCATTCCTTCTTCAACAGCTTTGGCAATCTGAGGATCTTGTATGAGAGTTGAACGGGACAAATCCGTCACATACATCGGCAAATGTGGGGCTAGCAGTTCCATCAATTTTAGACCATTCCAGGCTTGAACCGCTCTTTCTTCCTCCAGTGTGATTCCTACCACCTGCAAAAACTCCACATCTCCGTTGGGAGTATCCATTAGCTTCAACTCAGGATCCTGAACAAAGGCGATAGACCGGATCTCGGTCTCTTCTTCCGTAGCGATCGGTCCATTCAGATTCATATGATGCCCCGTTGCAAAGACATTGCCGGTGGAAAAAACATATCGTGCGATGTTATTCAGGAAGTGATTGGGCCAGGTGGGCGGTTCATGATCGGTGGTCTCTTTTTTCAAGCGGAAGGTAAGTTCAAATCCATAACCGCTGATTGTCGGATCATCACCTTCCTTTTCAAACAGCTCAGAAAATCCATAAGTCACGTAATGCCAATGGGGAACCGGCTCCCTTCGTTCGTAAACACTGATCCCGTCCAATGGATCTCCTCCACCGAGAATATAGGGAATGATGGGGGCATAGTGTTTGGGTTCTTGCTCCGGGTAAATAGCTTTTAAGGCTTCATCGATGGCATCCCAACCTACAGCTTCTTCCTCAGAGTGTTCGTCCATGATGTTCCCCTTTCAGTCAATCAATTCTGTCATGAATCTCAGGAATGGAGGCGGATCATAAACCCGCCTGTCCCAAATGAAGGTGTTTTTTCAATAGATCCGGCTGCAATCCCTGGACAGGGGTCCCATCGATCACAGTGACAGGGACACCGAGAAAACCCATCTCTTTCACTTCTTCCAGATATTCCGTACGGGAACAATCTTTTGTTTCAAATTTCACTCCATGATCTTTGAGAAAACGTTTCACCAGGTTGCATTCCAAACAGTGGGGCTTAGAATAAATGGTTACTTGCATGGACTGATCCTCCTCTTCTTTCACTTGGAATCCTTTTTTCGGAATCTTATTTTTGCCGATGATTGCCTTCATTTCCCCTTTCGGGTCAGGTAATGTTCAATTCCCATGGAGCAGACTTTCAGGTCGAGATACAAGATGGGATAGACAGGATGATTCTCCGGAATCCCTTGGTTTTCAAGCATCCGCCGGTAACGGTCTTTCAACCGCTTCTCGATTCCAGCGGCTCCCTCGCTCTCCGCCATCGCCTCTTCTCCCGCCTCCATAAATACATCCAGCTCCGCAGTCACCTGTTCATAGACCCTCTCGGGTTCCTCGGACATCCCGAAATGACCGAAGAAAATCCGATCCACCTCTTCCTTGCGGAAGCGGTCGATGGATTGTTTCATCGCATCGGGATCAAATTGATTGGGGGAAGTGGAAGGCAGGTACAAAGAGCATCCTAACTCCTCTAACTGTCCATAGCGAACCCCGGATGTATCTCCGGTAAACAATCCCCGGCTGACCGGATCATAGATGCTAAAGTGGTGGGCGGCATGGCCGGGGGAGTCCAGGAACTTCAGCTGCCGATCCGGTCCGATCGCCAAGGTCTCTCCATCCGCCCGTACCTCGATCCGATCCTCGGGAACAGGTAGCACAGGATCAAATAGTGCATCAAACTGTTCCCCATACACCATCCGGGCCCCTCGAATCAGGCGAGTCGGATCCGCCAAATGACGAGCTCCTCTGGGATGCACCACCACCCGCGCTTCCGGACAACTTTGTAGCAGGAGTCCCGCCCCACCCGCATGATCCAGATGGATATGGGTGACGATCACATTGCGCACATCCTCCGGCCGATGGCCCAAGGCTTCCAATCCCTTCAGAATGCGGGGTACAGACAGACTCGGACCCGTTTCCACCAGTGTCAATTCTTCCTCTTCCAGCACATAGATACCCGTCCGACCCGGAACATTCAGATCATAGCCGTCAATCATCCGGATCCCATGTCCCCAGTTGAACAGTGAGTCTGATTTCATATTGGACCTCCTTGGTACAGGTGACAGAGGGCTTTTCCTCCCCCCTGTGGATATCCCTTGGTCTACGTATGCCTTCAGAATGTTTGCCATTCCTTTATAGGTTAACATAAGTTTGGATACAGGCGGGTTGGATTAGAAACATTGTGAGTGTGTTTGCTCCATTCATGGGCAGGAGAGCCTTTGGGTGTGTGGGAAGATCATGTTGACCATGCCATAATGCCATCCTGCTAGGAAGTGAAGACGCGCTGCTTAAGAATCTGACCATCGGGTAGGGAAAAACCGGGAGGTCAGCAACACAAGGATGAATATTGTCCCTAAGTGCTCTCTCTCCATATTCTACGCTGGATAGGATGGCAACCTTGCCATCGAGATTGTAGTGCCTGTGATGCTTCCTTTACTCCAGGGCTTCAGCCCATCGAAATTGTAGTGCTTAGGGCGCATCCCTAATTTCAAATTGTTGTGCCCATGGCGCATCCCTAATTTCAAATTGTTGTGCCCATGGCGCATCAGGTCGCTTGGGTAGCACACGACTCCCCTCCAACACCCACTTTCCGGTTCATCAACAGCCTTGACTTCATGCGAAGCCCCAACCTGAGGCACGATTAATTTCCTGTGGGTAGGACGACTTTTTCACAAGGCTTCTAGTGGACTGAAAACTACTTCCCAAAAATGCGATGCTGCCGGACCCACCCACCAAAAAGCACCCGACGTAATTGTCGGGTGCTTTTTGCATCGGATGGGATCAGTAGCCCCAGTAACCGACTAAAGCGAAGATGGTAGCGATAACCAACAGGAAGATCAGGAGTCGGCCCAAACCAAACCCATAACCCGAATACTTGTAGCTCATGAACCCTCCTCCTTTCCCGCCTTCTCGCTTCTATCCTATGCATGATATATCTAGCCGGGTGGGCTGACTCCTCAGGTTAATCGTCCAAAAACGGCAAAGCTCCCGTCTATGAAGACGGGAGCTGGATCGATTTATTGCTTCATGCGAGGGTCAAACACATCCCGCAATCCATCTCCCAACAGATTAAAGCCGAGGACGGTAAACATAATAGCCACTCCGGGAAACAGCATGGTCCAGGGAGCAGATTGAATGAAACCCCGTGAATCGGACAACATCTTACCCCATTCAGGCTCCGGAGGCTGGGCACCCAACCCGATAAAACCCAGGGCGGCAGCTTCCAGCACCGCTGTCGCAAAACCGAGGGTTCCCTGCACCATGATCGGGGTCCAGGAGTTGGGCAGGATGTGTCGCAACAAAATCCGGCTGTCTTTCATACCAATGGCCCGAGCTGCCAACACATAATCCTCCTGTTTCACGGATAACACTTGCGATCGCATCAAGCGACCAAAGGTGGGAATGTTGATGATGGCGATGGCGTACATGGCGTTCTGCAAGCTGGGTCCCAGCATGGCCACAATCGCGATCGCCAACAGGATACTGGGAAAGGCCAACAAAATATCGAAGGTCCGGGAGATGATCGTATCCCGCCACCCCCCATAATAACCCGCAACCAAGCCGAGCAAAGAGCCGATCACGATAGAGCCGGTGATTGCGAAAAAGCCTACCCAAAGCGAAATTCGGGCACCGTAAACCACCCGTGCAAATATATCCCGCCCAAAATCATCCGTGCCAAACCAGTGCTCCCCAGAAGGAGCCTGCAGCCGAGCGTTGGCATCAATCTGGTTATATCCAAAGGGAAGCAGCAAGGGGGCGATCAAGGCCATAATAATGAAAAAAAGGATGATTCCCCCGCCGATCAGGGCGGAACGGTGTCGCAACAGGGCCCGCAGGGAAGAGCGAAAGGGGGATTCCATCGTCTCCACTTCTTTTCCCGTCGGTTCCGGTTCTCCCGCCGGCATCGTAGGTGCATTGATGGACATGGGATCACTCCTTTCCGTACTGGATCCGTGGATCGATCCAGGCATACATGAGATCGACGATCAGATTGATCACCACAAAGATCGTGGCCACCACCAGGATACCGGATTGGATCACGGGATAATCCCGGGTGCTAATCGCTTCATACAAGTAACGGCCCACCCCCGGCCAACTGAAAATCGTCTCGGTCAAAACCGCTCCCCCCAACAGGAGGCCCATTTGTAGACCGAAGACGGTCAAGATGGGGATAAAAGCATTTTTCAGTGCATGCTTATAGATGATGATTCCATCCCCCACCCCTTTGGCACGAGCGGTCCGAATATAATCGGAACGAAGTACCTCCAACATGCTGGAGCGAGTCATCCGGGCGATGATGGCCATCGGGATGGTCCCTAGGGCGACTGCGGGCAAGATAATATGATTGAACCCATCCATAAAGACTTCAAAATTACCTTGTATCAATGCATCGATAAAAACAAATTGGGTGATCGGTTCAAAGAACATTCGGGGATCCGTCCGCCCATTGGAGGGCAACCACCCCAACTCCTGGGCAAAGACCCATTGTTCCATCAACCCCAGCCAGAACACCGGCATCGACACCCCGATCAGTGCGATCACCATCGAGGTATAATCAATGGCAGTATTGTGCCGCCACGCCGAGAAAATCCCCAAGTTGACTCCAAAGAAAATGGCGATCACCATTGCGGCCAGTGCCAACTCCATCGTGGCGGCCAGATAGGGACCGATCTCTTCCAGAATCGGACGCCCCGTTTTAATCGAAGTTCCCAGATCTCCGTGGAGAAGATCCCCTACATATCGAAAATATTGGAGATAGAGTGGGTCATTTAAGCCCATCTGCTCCTCCAGCTGCTTTACCGCCTCCGGAGATGCCTTCTCCCCCAAGATCGCCTGGGCCGGACTGCCGGGTATGGCGTGCACAATAGAAAACGTGATGAATGACATCCCAATCAACACTGGGATCAACATCAAAATCCTTCGTATCGTATAAGAAATCAACCTTTTCACCAGCCTTTCGGACCGGGCTCAAGCGCCCTCGGCACTCCATCTGCGAAGAATGAAAGGCGGCATTGCGGTCCCGCAACGCCGCCATGGAGGCTTACTTTTGGATATCGAGTTCCGCCAGGCTCTCGGATCCTTTCGGATGAGGGGAATACCCCTTCACATAGGACTGTCCGGCGAGAGGCGGCTGGGCGTAGACCAGCGGGACCCAAGGTACATCTTTATGAATAATCTCCTGGGCTTCTTTATAAAGCTTCTCACGCTTACCCTGATCAGTTTCCCGTTGTGCTTTGATCAGAACATCATGCAATTCATCACTCTTATAGAAAGCGCTGTTCTGGGCAGGAATCCGGGTGTTATCCTTGTCTAGCAAAACGTACAGGAAGTTGTCCGGGTCTCCATTGTCACCGGTCCATCCCAGAAGCGCCATTTCATGCTCCCCGTGTTGGGTCTCTTCCAAATAAGTGGTCCATTCGGGGCTGGCAATCTTCGATTTGATTCCGATCTTGTTCAGATCGGCCTGGATATACTCTGCAATCTTTTTCCCGTCGGGAATATAGGGGCGGGGTTCAGGCATCGCCCAGAACTCCACTTCAAAACCTTTCTCATAACCAGCTTCCTTCAAAAGCTTCTTCGCTTTTTTCAGATCGTACTCATAATCCTGGATGTCGTCATTGAATCCCCAGAGAGATGGGGGCATCGGGTTTTTGGCCGGCTCGGCCAGACCAGCGTAGAAGCTCTTGATCAGGCCTTCTTTGTTGACAGCGTGATAGATGGCCTGGCGAACCTTCTGGTTGTCAAAGGGCTTTTTGTCCATATTGAAAGCCAGGTACCCCACGTTGTTTGGAGGGCGTTTGTAGAGCTGTAGTTTCTCGTCGGATTTCACCCGTTTGGCGTCTTCCGGATTGAGTCCGTCCATCACATCGATGTCTCCAGATTGAAGTGCGGTTAGGCGAGCCGAGTTATCCGGGATAGACTTGAAGATAATTTTATCCAGCTTAGGCAACCCTTTTTGCCAATAATCTTCGTTTTTGACAACAGTGATGGTGTCCCCCTTCTTCCAGTTCTCAAACTTGAAGGGACCGGTCCCCACTGGATGCTTGGCAAACTCTGCGGGATCCTTCTTCACTGCCTTCGGGGAGGCGATACCAAAGGGAGACATGGCCAAATTCTGCAGGAAGGGACCCTGGGGTTCCTTCAGCTTGAACTCCACCGTATGCTCATCCACCGCTTTAACACTGTCAACCACATGCCCTTTTTCTTTCTTATAGCCTCCGAACATCGAACCATAATAGATGAAGTCATCCTTTTTGCTCGGTAACATCTCCCGGTTCATCCAGCGCTCAAAATTAAAGACGACAGCCTCGGCGTTAAAATCAGTCCCATCGTGGAACTTTACACCCTTGCGCAAATGAAAAGTCCATGTTTTTCCATCTTCAGATGTTTCCCACTTTTCAGCGAGTCCTGAGGTGACCTCCATACTGTCCTTTTTGTAATCAACCAAGGTTTCCATCACATTTTCAGTCACCCGCAAGGATTCCCCGTCGGTCACCAGAGAAGGATCCAACTTGTTGGAGTCCGCTCCGCGACCGTAGATCAGCGTCTTCCCTTGATCAGCAGACTTACTGCCCCCGCATCCGGCGAGCACGGTGGATAAAATCAACGCAAATCCAACGGCAAGCAACAATGGCTTACGCATTTTCATCTGTCAAAACGCCCCCCTTAACTTGATTTGTCAACGATTCGATGGTCTGCTCCCGTCGCGGGACAACACCTCCTTCACGAAATCTCAGACTCCTTCCTCCAACAAATGACAGGCGGCTAAATGGCCCCCTCCATAATCCTTGAACTCCGGCCGAACCTCCCCGCAAATCTCCATCGCTCGGGGACAACGGGTGTGAAAGGCGCACCCCTTCGGTGGCTGGCTGGGACTGGGGACATCACCACTCAAGATGATCCGCTCCCGCTTCGCTTCCGGATCGGGGATCGGCACGGCGGACATCAAAGCCTGAGTGTAGGGATGAAGGGGATTTTCGTAAAGCTGATCCCGATCAGCCAATTCCACCATCCGCCCCAGGTACATCACTCCCACCCGGTCACTGATATGGCGCACGACACTCAAATCATGGGCGATAAATAAATAAGTCAAATCAAACTTTTCCTGCAAATCTTCCAACAAGTTCAACACTTGGGACTGGATGGAGACATCCAAGGCCGACACCGGTTCGTCGGCGATGATCAGTTTAGGCTTCACCGCCAGCGCCCGGGCAATCCCGATCCGCTGTCGCTGTCCGCCGCTGAATTGGTGCGGATAGCGACCGGCGTGATAGGAGTCGAGACCCACCACCTGCAGGAGCTCTCGCACCTCTTCCTTCCGCTCCTTGGCATTTCCAATTCCGTGGACCTGCAGAGGTTCTTCTACGATCTCCCCTGCCGTTTTTCTCGGGTTGAGAGAAGCGAAGGGATCTTGGAATACCATCTGCAACTCCCGCCGCATCCGGCGCATCTCATGGGGTTTCAAGCCGGTCAGAGAGGTTCCCTCAAACTTCACCTCTCCCTCCGTCGGCTCTTCTAGGCGCAGAATGGCACGCCCGGTGGTGGATTTTCCACAACCGCTCTCTCCCACGATGCCCAGGGTCTCCCCTTTGTTCACGAGGAAAGAGACATTATCGACGGCCTTCACTTCCCCTACCTTTTTGCCGAAAATCCCGCCGTGGATCGGATAATATTTTTTCAGATTTTTCACTTCAAGCAGAGTCTGTTGTGGCGTCACGATCCACTCCCTCCCTCCATCGGTCTCCATCTTCTTGCCAACAGCGACTGATATGACCTTCTCCCACCTCAAACAGCTGTGACTCCTGCTCCCGGCAAAGATCCGTCGCAAATTCGCAACGAGGAGCAAATCGACACCCAGTGGGCATCTTCCGCGGATTGGGAACATTGCCCGGAATGGAGTACAACCGGTCAATACGCTTGTCCAGTTGGGGAATGGACTTCAATAACCCCTGGGTGTAAGGATGACGTGGATTTGCAAAAAGAGTCTGAACATCTCCTTGCTCTACCACCTGGCCAGCATACATCACCACCACTCGCTGGCACATCTCCGCCACCACCCCGAGATCATGAGTGATCATCAAGATCGCGGTCCCCATCTCCTGATTCAGCCTCCGCATCAAGTCTAAGATCTGGGCTTGAATAGTCACATCCAAGGCGGTGGTCGGCTCGTCGGCGATCAACAGCTTGGGACGACAAACCATGGCCATGGCGATCATCACCCGCTGGCGCATTCCACCAGAGAGTTGGTGGGGATACTCATCCAAAATTCCTTCCCGGGAGATTCCCACAGCCCGCAAGGTTTCCCTCGCCTGTGACAATGCTTCCTTTTTGTTCACCTTTTGATGTTGTCGGATCGCTTCCACCATCTGGTTGCCAATGGTGAACACGGGGTT
Organism: Kroppenstedtia sanguinis; assembly: GCF_050433445.1. NCBI lineage: Bacteria > Bacillati > Bacillota > Bacilli > Caryophanales > Thermoactinomycetaceae > Kroppenstedtia > Kroppenstedtia sanguinis. Next base: position 92,805 of record NZ_JBNPXF010000009.1, read on the forward strand.
GAGAGAAGTCATCGGCTCCTGAAAGATCATCGCCACATCCTTGCCGCGGATCTTTCGCCACTCCCTCCCCTTCAACTGGGTAAGATCCTTCCCCGTCAACCGGATGGAGCCCCCCGCCACCTTTCCCGGTGGCTGGGCTACCAGCCCCATTACCGACAGGGAGGTGACACTCTTTCCGCAGCCGGACTCTCCGACCAGGCCGACCACCTCCCCCTCACCAACGGTAATGTCCACCCCGTCGACAGCCTTCACGACTCCATTATCCGTTTGAAAATGCATTTTATACCCGGAGATTTCAAGTAACGGTTCCGCCATGAAGACACCTCAATCATATGAAATATCGGAAAAAGAATTCGGTGAATCGACTGAAAAATGAATTCCTATATAAATTAATATATTCGTTATAACTAAACTATCTTCCTTCAGTCAATATCTATTCAAAAAGACGGACAAGACTAAATCTTCGCTTCGATCTGCATGATCCCTAGAAAACCTTGATTTGACTGCCTAAACGAGCTGTCCACCCCTGTCGGACAATTTTAAAAACCAAAAAATACCTAAAATTGCGCCTGAACGATTTTACATATTTATCAAGATAAAATGTAAATAAATAGAAGGTTTGTTGATGGACCCTCAAGTGGATGATGGGAATGAAACGATCCTTTCGTTCTTCCCATTGCCCCATCGTAAAGTATCGCTTGAGGGGATGGGGATGGTAGAACGGCTCCGATCTCTTGCAAAAGAGGGCAAAGGCTCTTCACCGTTCTACCATCCCGACCTGATTTCCTGCCTAAAATAGGGCTAATCAACACGCCTGAGGAAATGGTCCCTCCCTTCTCTCCTTTGTACAAAGGTTTATGACAAACCGCTTGTCCCTTTGACCCATTTTTTTAAATTCATCGGATCAAGATATACAAAAAAAGGCCCTGCACTGAGCCTTTTTTTGAAAAAAACGTTACCGGGCATCGATATCCAACTCTCGCACCCGCTTGGTATCGCGACGATTCTCCACATGTTTCCGAATTTCATCCAACAGTTCCATCGGACGGGGAACCCCTTCGATCACCAGATGGGGCGTGGTCTCATCTGTAGTCAGCAGCACCAGATTTCCTTTGCCGAAGATCCGGTAGAGAAAAGGCTGCTCCAGTCGGAGATCTCGTATCCGATACAATTCGATCTCTTCGGTTTCTTTGGACAAGATCCCGGTGGTTACCCGGATCCGTTCCGTCGTCACCCGGTAGCGGGTCGATTTCAGTTTTACAGCCACCCACAATGCAATAAAAATAGGAACTACCAATACACAGGTCACCAGACATAACAGATAAGTGCCAAGGCGGGCTACATGAGAGGTAGCCCCCTCCCAGACGACTTCCTCTTTCATCTCTTCCTGCAATTTATCCACCCCCGTCTATCACTTTACCATGAATAGGTATCCTGACAAGTCGTAATCACCTGAATTTCCATTAGAAGCATTGTGAATATCCACAGGACAAGTCGTGCCTAGGGTCGTTTCTCTTTCCTCCAGGGGATAGGATTTCACAGGGTGTGATTTTGGATCGATAAAACAACGAAAACGACATGTGAAACCCTATCCCGACCGTCTGCAAACGCAGATCATCACAACGCTTTTAGGCAGAAGCAGATTTCTCCTGAGTGGCTTGTCTCGGAACCGGAGATGGTTTGCGGGGAACGGTCAGCAACCAGTGATGAAATGGAAGGCGACGGATGCAGTAAATCAGTCCCAGGGTCAAGGCGAGCACTCCGACATAAAGCAAAGGGAGAAATAGCGGATTCCAGACCTGTGACGATAGGGTTTCCATCAGTAGCATGATCCAGATCGGATGCACCAGATAGATCCCAAAACTGAGATTGCCTAGGGTCATTAGCCCCCTTTTTACCCTCGGCCACCGTTTGGCCCATCGAAGGTAGCCAGCCAGTCCGGCCAAGACGAGGATGGGAGTGTTGAGGAGGTTCATCGGGCGGGCGGGGCCGTACAGCCCCATCATCTGATACTCTAGCACGCCCCCGATCAGGACCGGAACTGCCAGCAGCGGAAACCAGCTCCCCTCCTTTACACGTGCCCGGAGGCGGTCCCAATAGTGGGAGAGCAAACCACCCAGCAAAAAGTAGAAGATCCAGGCGGGCAGGAGCGCCTTGCGGACAGGGAGGAGGATCTCCCCCCACTCTCCACTCCAGATCGACGGATCCACCGTTAAAAAAACGAAATTGAGTATCAAGGCCACGGTCACTCCCGCCCACCAGGAAAAAGGGGAACGAAGCAGGCGCTGTAGCAGAGGGAACAACAGATAAAACTGGATGATCGCCACTACGAAGTACAAATGATAGAAAGCACGCCCGCTAGCTAGGATCAACATCCAGTGTTTCCAGGAGATGAACTGATCCACATTGTAAGCCACCTTCAGAATCATGAGGTAGACCATGCTCCACAGAAGGTAGGGGATAACAATCTTGCGGGTCCGGGAACGGATGAATCCCCACAGCCGAAATCCCTTTACCTGTACTTGGTGAAAAAGGAGAAATCCACTGATCACAGCAAACACTGGGGTTCCAAATCTCGCCAGCTGGTTAATCAGAGTGGTGAACTCGTCCCACCCCCCCTGCTGGTAGTAGACCCCGGCGGATACATGGACCGCCAACACTGCCAGACAGGCGATCGCCCGCAGACCGTTGATCTCTTCGAAATAACGTCTCGCTGTCACCGTTGACACCCTCCCGCTCCTCTCATGTGGCCCCAAGATAACACAAGCGGTTCTGGAGGGATTCGATCTTCACTCAAACTTAAAGATTCCCAATCAAACCTTAACAAAACAACTCCCGATCTTCCCGGCAAAAAAAGAATCCGTTTCCCCTCTCTGAGGGAACGGATACTTTTCACTTCATCAGATCAGCCCCCGGATCCCCATGACAGCGAGGACGGCACCGGTGATCACGATCAGGACCGGCAACCGCAAATAAGCCAATCCGACGGCCACCCCTCCCCCAACCAGGCCCACTGCAGGAACGTCAGGTTCCACAGACAAGATTCCTGGGAAGATCAATGCACCAAGAGCGGCGTAAGGGAGACTGTTTAACATGAGGCGAACCCGGCGGGGCAAATTCCACCTGCCCATCACCCAGACCGACAGCCAGCGAGGAACCATGGTGACCAAGGACATACCGAGAATGATCCAGACCAGATTCATGATGTCTCCTCCTTTATCCAAAAGGAGCCGAGCCCTCCTCCCAGCACCGTAGCCAACACGATCGCCCAACCCTCATCCAATACCTGGCTAAATCCCCAGCAGAGAAGCATGCTTGACAGGGCCACAGCACCCGCCCGCCACTCCTTGCGGACGGTAGGAACCAGTAATCCGATGAACATTGCATACAGAGCGATGGACATACTTTCACTGATCGTCGGCGGAATCACCTGGGAAAGGAGATGCCCCGCCAGGGAACCGAGGATCCAAGAGGAGTACGCTCCCAACATCATGCCCGCTACAGAGCGCGGCGACATCTTTGGCTCCGAGCCGGCCCGAATCGAAGCCATAGCAAAAGTTTCATCAGTCATTCCCGAGGCGATGGCCAGTTTCCAGCGAGAAGGAAACCCCCGGAACAAATTCATCAGGGAAAGCCCCATCACAAAATGACGAAAATTGAGAACAAAGGTAGCCGTCACCACTTCCAATCCCCCCGCCCCTGTTGCCAACATATTGACCGCCATAAACTGACTGGCCCCGGCATACACCAAAATCGACATCAAGGTGGTTTGCAGAGCAGGAATCCCCATTTGCTGTGCAATCACACCGAAAGTGACAGCGACCGGAAGATAACCCACCATAATCGGGACCGCTGCGGAACAACCCCGGAACCATTCTTCCCATTGTTGCTTCACACCCGACTCTCCTCTGATATTTTTAACAAGCATACCACAACAAAAAACCCCGTTCACCGGGGTAATTTGAATGATTTGCTTCCTTTTCTCCAATAAGCCAAGACTTAGGATGTGAATACACATAGAACAGGCGTGTTGATTCACCCTATTTTAGGTAGGAACTAAGGTCGGGATGGTGGGAGGGTGAAGAGCCTTTGCGCTCAGCCTTTCCACCCTCCCCGTCCCCTCAAGCGATATTTTACGATGGGTGGCAATGGAAGAGTGGAAAGGATCGTTTCTTCCCATCATCCACTTGATGGTTCATCAACAGCCCTGACATAGGAACTTTTTATCGCGCATCAAAGTTTTTGCGGGCCTAAGTCACTTCACGTGAAACTCCATCCTCTCTGCATAGCGATTTGTGTCCTGTAGGTATGACGACTTTTCACAATGCTTCTAAAGGTATTCTTCTTTCAGACGGTCCCAGGCCACTTGATGGGCGAGGGATTCCTTCTCCTCGGTCTCCCCAGTCAGATGGTGCCAGATCAGTTGATAAGCAGAAGAATAGATTGCAGCGGCTCGCTTGGACAGATGGGCTTTAACCTGGTTATGTAACGGCAGATCTTCCATTTCCTCTGACATGCCCTCACTCCTATGCCGTGTTCATCCGAAAGCGATCTCTACCCCGGAAATCCAAAAAATCTCCCTTCCATTAAACTGGAATCTGGCATGGAAATCAATACGGATCGATTCATATCCTACAACCGGCATAGGAAAAACCATCGAACAGCATAGGAGGCAGGCTGAAAAAACCACAAATCCCTGCAGGGGATATAGGTCTTAATCTCCCTCGGGATTTGCTTCGATCTTCATCCCCTCCCCTCCAACAGCCTGGGCCAGCGCTTTTTCTTCCAAGGGAATCCGCACCTTCAGGAGAACCACCAGATTGAGAACAGATAGGGTAACCGCCGTCACATAGGCGCCGAAGAGGAGGGGTAAGACCAACAGCTCCGTCACTACCACCACATAATTGGGGTGGGAGAGGTATTTGTAAGGACCTCGCACCACCCGAGGATGTCCAGGGACTACCCAGATTCGAGTGTTCCAATAGGGGCCGAGGGAGTGAATACTCCAGATCCGAAGCCCCTGGGCGAGCAAAAACAGCGTGAAAGGAATGGGCCACCAGGCAGGAGGATGGCTACCGGTCCCAATCACTTCCCCAGTTAGAGAGATAAAGAATAGGAAATGGATCCCCACCAACAAGGGATAATGCTCCCGGCCCACTTCTACCCCTCCTTGATCGCGGATCCAGCGGGCATGTTTTCGGGCCAGAAGCAACTCCGCCCCTCTTTGCAACAGCAGACCCACCATCACGATCGGAAACCAAAAATTCATCTCCCCCACTCCCTTCCTTCACCACCGGAGCAACATCAATTCAGAGCTGAAGCCAGGCCCCAGCGCTGTCATCAATCCGTACTCCCCAGGGTGGTGAGACTCCCTAAGTTCTCGTTCTAAGACAAACAGAACTGTCGCCGACGACATGTTGCCATATTCCTTCAACACCTCATAGGAATGAAGCAACGCCTCCCCAGGCAATTCTAAGGCCTCTTCGTACGCTTTCAACACCTTGGCCCCGCCGGGGTGAGCGATATAGCGACGGACCTGATCCAGAGACAATCCCACCTGCTCCAGGAACTCCCCAACCAAGGGCGTCACTTCTTTGCGAACCACTCCAGGAATATCTCGGGAAAAGACCACCTTCAATCCGTCATCCGTCACATCCCAGCCCATCACATCTAAAGAATTCGGCCAAGTCGTGGTCATCGTATCCAACACCATCGGACCAGCTCCCGATTCTCCCGGAATTTGAGCGTCATCTCCCGCCACCAGCACCGCAGCCGCCCCATCAGCAAACAGGGAAGTGGCCACCAGATTACTTTTGGAACGATCATTCAGCCTGAAGGTGAGACTACACAACTCCACCGCCAACAAGACCACCCGGCTGTCAGGAAAAGCGCGGGCATATTCACAGGCCCGTGCCAACCCCGATGCCCCGCCGGCACACCCCAATCCCCAAATCGGAGTTCGTTTGACATGCCGGTTCAGTCCCAACCCATTGACGATTCGGGCGTCGATACTGGGAGTAGCCAAGCCCGAGGTGGATACAAAAAACAGATGATCCACCTCTTCAGGTGAAATCCCTGCTCGATCCAGACAACGGCTCACCGCTTCCTCCCCCAAATGACAGGCCGTCTCAATATAGATCCGGTTTCGTTCACCAAATCCTCGCTCCTGCTCAAACCAACTTCGTGGGCGGCTCAAATGTCGGGTGTGAATTCGGGTATTTTCAAAAATCGGTAGATATCGATCAATGTCATCGAAGGAATCCTCAAACAGCCGGCGCCCAAACTCCCTCGCTTCTTCCTGTGGGAGAATATGCTCCGGGACTGCGGTACCGACTGACACGATCCGAGGCATGAAATTTGATCCCTCCCATCCTCTTAGGCTCTTGTAACGGTTAGTCTTCTTCCTGCGGCTGGAAATATACGCCATATGAATAACAAAAAAAGACCGCACGCTCTAGCGTCGTACGGTCTTTGCGCTCCCTGATCACATCTTCCGCAATTGAACTTGTCGAATTACATGATCCGGCCCTTTGGTGAGAATCAGACGGGCACGCCCCCGGGTAGGAAGGATGTTTTGCAACAAGTTGGGCCGATTGATCTCTTCCCAGATTCTCCGGGCAGTGACGACGGCCTCTTCTTCAGTCAGGTCCGCATAACGACGGAAATAAGAGTCGGGATCTCGAAATGCGGTTCGACGAAGCACCTGAAAACGTTCCACATACCAGCGAGCGATATCCTCCTCATCCGCATCCACATAAATAGAAAAATCGATGAAATCGGATACAAACACAGCCGGAGCCTCAGGTCCCACGCAGGGATTCTGCAGAATGTTCAACCCTTCCACCACCACGATGTCGGGACAGTGGATCCGCTTTTTTTGTTCTGGCAAAATATCATAGGTCAGATGGGAATAAAGGGGTACGCTCACTTCTTCTTTCCCAGATTTCAAATCAGTCAGAAACCGGATCAGTCCCTCCAGGTCATAACTTTCGGGAAATCCCTTCCGCTTCATCAGCCCTCTTTCTTCCAAAACCCGATTGGGGTAGAGAAAACCATCTGTGGTCACCAATTCCACCCGGGGATTCCCTGGCCAACGGCGCAATAGTGCCTGTAACACCCGGGCGGTAGTGCTTTTCCCTACGGCGACACTTCCGGAAATCCCGATAATAAACGGAATTTTGGGATTCAGATCTCCTAAAAATAATCTCGTCGCCTCAGACATCTTGCGATTGCTGGTGGCTAATAAGTTGAGGAGACGGGACAGAGGGAGGTATACTTCTGATGCTTCTTCCAGGGAGAGTTTTTCATTGATCCCCTTGAGATCTTCCAGCTCCCTCTCTGTCAAAGGCATGGAGACAGAAGCACGCAACCTTTTCCACTGCTCCCTGTTCAATGTGAGATAAGGTGATAAACCCTCTTGCGATTCCATTGTTGTCGCCCTCCTTCCCTTATACAATTCCCACCCTATTGTACCTGAAGGAGGAAACTACGAAAATAATAGATTTCTTCCTGATCTGCACAGAAGCGATGGAACAGCCCTGATTCTGGGTAAGTGATTGTAAAATCTCACTGACCAGTTCACCTCCATCTGGCAGTCCTGCCTCCATCCCTTTCAGGGCGAATCAGCATTAGGCCGTATACAAAAAATTCTTCCTTAGGCAGATGGCATTCTGTAGGATTCTCCTTTATGCTAGTAACAAGCAGCCCGCCACAACGACCTCCATTTATCCATGTTCCCTCCATTAGGGGGGCTTTTTTTTGTTCTTGGAATCTGTGTTGTAAATCCAAATCCGAGGCTGCGTCGGAGCCAACCCTTCTGTGTTACAATTCTCCAAGGGGACTGCACTCATTCCGATGGGGTTTCGGAGGATCAAACCTTGAAAATCAAGTTTACTGCAACACACTGGCTGGTATTAGGGTCTGCCGTCACCCTGTTCATCTTGGACCTCTGGATTGAAAATGATTCCGAATCCTTCTACTTCAATTCCTTCTTGCAAAAATTGCTGGGATTCGATTTTCCCTTCATCATCACCTTCCTCTTGGTGATTTTCTGCATCTTGGTGGCCCGGTTGCGCGGGGAAGAATATAAAGCAATCCTCGCCGACAAAGCGCGAACCTTTATGGAACTGTATGACGATTTGCAGGAGATGCAGTGGAGAAACTCCGTGGAGAAAGCGATGGAACGCTTCACCAAAAACGAACCCGATGTCTTGGCCGCCCAGCTGTACAGGTACAGCCTCAAACATTATCCCCATCATGTGAAAGTGCAAGCCAATCATATTTCTGCCTATGTTTCGGAAGGGATCGAGTTAAATGCCCTGGTGCAGATCATCTTTCAGATCGAAAAGAAGATGTACCTACAATTCACCCAGGCTAAAAAGGCGATGGATCGAAACCGTCCCGACCGACTTCTCTCCTTTATCGGAGACCTTTACCATGAAATCAAGGAACAGAGCCATCAAGACCGGATAAATGATCAGCTAGCGATGAAATACGCCTTTTTGGTGATGGGGGTCAACATTCTGGAGAACAAACTCAATCTCGATGTCTCCTTTTCCCTGGACTCAGAGATTGAGCGGAACTTGAATGAACACAAGCGAACGGGGATCCTGCGCGGAATTTTGTTGGACGATGAAGTTTACACCTTTGAACACAAGGGAACCAGTCGCAAACGGGGGCGTCTGTATCTCACACGGACCACACAGGTCCATGATACGCCGTATATTTTCCTGTTGACGATCAATCCCGATCTCTTATCTGAAGCAGAGGGCTATGATCAACTGAAGCAACTTCAAAAAAAATTCGCGAAACATATGCAACAGGCTTTCGATTTATCGTATACTAATAACAGAGATCAATGATGAAAAGGAGTCGGATCACGCTTGGAAAAGTCTTATCCGCCTCAAACCAACCTGGATGAACAAGTGATCATCAGCAGTTTGCGTCAGCTAGGTTTCACAGTGGAAAAGGGTGGGTCCAAAAAGACAGATCAAAAGCGTCTGTTCTCCGCTGTCATTGGCAAAGCCAAAGAACGTCTCGTATTGGAATAACCCCGGATATCCGGGGTTTTTTATAATGCTTCTTCTACCATTTATTTCTTCATCAGCCGATTGACTGTCACCATCAGTTCATCGATCACTTCTTCGTCGCCTTCCCGGATCCGTTCCACCACACAGCTTTTCATATGCCCTTCCAGCAAAATTCGACTGACGCTGTTCAAAGCCGACTGAGCAGCAGCGATCTGGGTCAACACATCATCGCAGTAAGTATCGTTCTCAATCAGACGACGTACCCCGCGGATCTGCCCTTCGATGCGGTTCAGACGAGAGGTGAGGTTGTTTTTTACCTGTTGGGAATGATGGCTTTTTCTCACTCCCTGGATCTCACTGCGATCCTCCTTCTTTTCCCCGGGATTCAGCTCCGGATTGACTATCTCCATAGGAAATCCCCCTTCCTTTCCACTATTATACACAGCAGTGGATTCCGTAATATAAATAAAAAATCCCGTCCCTCTGATCGCCCTCCTGCTCTGATTTCATCTACCCTCACTTCAGTTGAACACGTTGCAACCGAAGCGCATTCAGTACAACGGAGACGGAGCTGAAGGCCATCGCCGCCCCGGCCAGCCAAGGAGCCAAAAGACCGACTGCGGCCACCGGGATGCCAATCACATTGTACGCTAGGGCCCAGAACAGGTTTTGATGAATGTTTCGCACGGTTTTCCGGCTCATGGCGATGCCATCGGAAATCCCCTTCAGATCCCCGCGCATCAAGGTGACATCCGCCGCTTCCATAGCCACATCTGTCCCAGTGCCGATCGCCATCCCGATATCCGCCGTCGCCAGGGCCGGAGCATCGTTGATCCCGTCCCCTACCATCGCCACCCGGTGACCCGCCTCCTGCAATTTTTTCACTTCCTCTGCCTTCTGTTCCGGAAGCACCTCTGCGATCACTCGATCCACACCCACTTCCCGGGCGATGGCGTGGGCCGTCCGTTCATTGTCGCCTGTGAGTAACACCACATCCAGTCCCATGTCATGCAAACGCCGGATCGCTTCCTTAGACGTATCCTTGATCGTGTCAGCGACAGCAATGACCCCCGCCAACTGCCCATCCACCGCCGCCAACATCGCAGTCTTCCCTTCTTTCTCCAAACGGCTCATGATTGCTTCTGCCCGACTCCCGTCCACACCTACCTGATTCAGCAGGCGTCGGGTCCCGACCCTCACCTCGCGCCCCTCGATGTAGGAACGGATTCCGTAGCCAGGAAGGGCTTCAAACTCGTCGGGAGATCCTATTTCGATCTTGCGCTCCCGGATCCCGGATACGATCGCTGTCGCTAAGGGATGCTCGGAGTTCCTTTCCGCTGAACCTACCCACCGAAGGAACTCTGTTTCATCCATATCTAAGGGATAAACATCGGTCAGCTCCGGTTCCCCCTTGGTGATCGTCCCCGTTTTATCCAGGATCACCGTATCGATCCGGTGGGTAACTTCCAGGTGCTCCCCCCCTTTGAACAGTACTCCCAGCTCTGCGGCCCGACCGGACCCAGCCATGATAGACGTCGGAGTCGCCAAACCCAGGGCACAGGGACAAGCGATGACCAGGACGGCGATCGCTTTTTCCAATGCGGAAGCGAAGTCCCCAGGGTGGACTGCGAAGAACCAGATCAAAAACGTCACCAGCGCAATTCCCACCACAATCGGCACAAAGACCCCGGAGATGCGATCGGCGATCCGCTGGATCGGGGCTTTGGAACCCTGGGCCTCCTCCACCACTCGGATGATCTGGGCGAGGGCAGTCTCTTTGCCCACCTTGTCAGCCCGGATCCGCAACACACCGTGACCATTCACCGTCGCACCGATCACGGAATCCCCTTCCTTTTTTTCTACCGGCAGACTCTCCCCGGTCAACATCGACTCGTCCACTGTGGAAGAGCCCTCCAACACCTCTCCGTCCACGGGCACTTTTTCACCGGGTTTGACGATCACCACATCTCCAATGATCACTTCTTCTACAGGGATGGAGATTTCCTTCCCTTCCCGAATCACCAAAGCGGTCTGGGCCCGCAATCCCATCAATTTTCGGATCGCCTCGGAAGTACGCCCCTTCGCTTTGGCCTCAAACAATTTCCCGAGCAGGATCAATGTAATTAAGATCGCACTCGTCTCAAAGTAGAGTTCTGGCATGGAATCCCCAAGTCCTCCCATGTCACGGAGCATGAGGTATAAACTGTAAAAATAGGCGGCGGATGTTCCCAAGGCCACCAACACATCCATGTTGGCACTCCCGTTTTTCAGTGCCTTGTATGCCCCGACATAAAATTGCTTTCCGATGACAAACTGCACAGGGGTTGCCAACAGCAACTGGATCCAGGGATTCAGCAGCCACTCAGGGACCCACAGGAATGAAGTAAAGGAAAAGTGCCCCACCATCGTCCACAACAAGGGAAGAGAAAGCACCGCTGAGATAATAAACTTCCACTGCTGAGCTTCAATCGCCTGCTGACGGCGGTCTTTATCATTTTCCCCTTCCTTCTTGCGGGTAGCGGTATAACCTATATCCTCAACTTTGTGGATCAGATCCTCCACTGCGAGGGTCCCCGAGGAGAAAACCACATGAGCCGTCTCGGTGGCCAGGTTGACATGGACGCGATTCACACCCTGCAAGCGATTTAATCCCTTCTCGATCCGGTTGGCACAAGCGGCACAGGTCATACCTCCGATCTGGAGATTCACTTCCTCTTGGACGGTGTCATACCCTAGATCCCCTATTTTCTCTTCCATCTGGGATAGTTGCACCTGCTCCGGATCATAAGTGACGGACGCTTGTTCCAAAGCAAGATTGACATGAGCCGACTGAACTCCCTCCATCCGGCTCAACCCTTTCTCAATCCGATTGGCACAAGCGGCACAGGTCATGCCGCTGATTTTCAGGGAAGCCTTCTTCTCCATCTTTACCACCTCGTTCAAATACCCCTATGGGGTATATTCAAAAGGAAAGGATAGCCGCATTCAGCGGCTCATTCCTTTCACACCACATCATAGCCTTGATCTTCGATCGTCTCTTTCACTTGCTCTAATGTCAAGCGATTCTCGTCATAGATGACCTGGACGGTTCCGGCTTCCAGATCGACCGTCCCTTTCGCCCCGATGCGCTTTAAGGCACTCTCGACGGAATCGACGCAGTGACCACAGGACATCCCTTTCACATGTAATAATGTCTGGTTCATTGTTTTTCCTCCTCGATTTATACCTATAGTGGGTATATAGGTATCTAAACCCAATATACTATACCCTGCCAGGGTATGTAAAGACCCATTCGGAATAAAAACACCTCCATATGGAGGAGTTCGTGAAAAGACGACTCGATCATCCGCAGAGAATCCTTTCCCCGCCAGCGTGACCCGACTCGTCCTTCACTTAACGGGCAGGGCGGAGAATCACCTTGCCGCCATCTTTGCGATAGCACAATTCTTGACCCGGACCCATCCACCATCGGACTTCCTCATCATGGAACGGATCGGGCTCCCCTTCACCCGCAGAGACACCTGAGCCTGCTTCCTCCGTGTCCCCGATCGCGCGCAGGGCGATGTCTGTCATTTGCCGGTAACAATCCCGCACCCGACCCGCCAACTCGTCCATCAACGCCTGATCGATACTAGACAACTGATATTCTTGACGATTTTCCTGCATCCTTTTCACCCCTTCATCTGCACCACGAAAAGTGCTGTTGACACCTCCTATCCTGTACCAATCTAGCTTGTTTATGTAAAAACTGGCTCATCCTCCGTCACAGGAGACAGCTCGGTGTGGAAGACCCTACCGACGAAGGGGGAGAAATCAAAGCATAAAAATGAAAACTCCGCCCGGGCTGAGCGGAGTTCATATTCATTCAATTTTCAAATGCTTAATCCGTCGAACATCCTTCAGCGCCAGAGCCTTGATTACTCCACACATTGTAAATATATCCGTCGTCATTTTTCTTGTGCAAATCTCCCAAATAAATCATGGCCCAGTTCTCAAAACCGCCAGGCTCTTTTTTGACCATCACGTTCCATCGTTGACAAGGGAATTCGTCATTCACCTGATCGAAAAGCTGATTCGCTCGTTCGTGAGCATTGCCGGACAATTCTTTGAGTTGCCCATCTACGTATTTATCCAATTCATCCGAATCGACTTCTCCAAGATCGGAAGGATTGCTGTTGAAGGCCAAATGGACGTAACCTTCAATCTCATCGGAGTGTTTTATCATTCCGTTGTGCCAAATGTGATAACCCCAACTGTCCCCACCCGCTTTAGACACCAGCACTTGCCATTTTTGTTGCGACAGATATTGATTCAAAAAGCCATGGAGTTGTTCCGCCCGTTCCATCGCTTTTTTATCTCCTTTTCCATCTGCGCTGTAGGCGAGGTTAGAAAAGGTTTGCTCAAAATCATTTTTCAAATCCGCCTGGGAATCCGCCAATTGGAAATTGCGTGCCAATATGACGTCCAATAGCCCGGCGCCGGGGAAATCCATCATGACTATACCGGTCCGCTTGATTTGATCTTCATCTTTGAACAGATACTCCAGGGCGTGCTTATTTACCCCTTTGTCGGCACCGGTTCCACCTGCAACGGTATAGGGATAGGCCCCCGCAGAACTTCCACTGAGGAAGTTAATGTACGGCTGGTTTTCATCCCCATCTTTTGTCTTTTGGAAATGGGTTTTTGCTTTCTCCCATTTTTTCTTGATGTGAAACACCGTCGGAACCGTATAATCATCCTGGAGGTTTTCGCCTAACGAACCCCAGTCCAGTCCGTAGGTCTTCCCTTCGCCATCAAAATTCTGAAGAATAACGATTTTTCCCCGAACCTCTTTCAAATCAGGAAGTTTCTTGTTGTCATAAGAGTCCGGCGGAACCCAGATGTATTCACCATTGGAGTCATGATCCAGGTACCACTGAAAGGTCTCCGCAAAAGAGCGACTGTTGTTGGAAGGCTTATGCTCCTCCTGCACCCGCATCAAGACCGTCTCTGAGGGATGATTTTTCAGGAATTCTCCTGTATCACGCAACACATCGCTGAAATTGGCCTTTTGATAGTCTCTTCCGTGGTGAATGGCAAATCGGTCATCGATGTGACGCGCTCGAATATCCAAAGCGCGAATCCCAGCTTGAAATTGATCCGGCAATCTGACCGACTGAGTTTTGGTCCAATCAGGTCCGTAAAAAGCAAGCGTGTCATGGGTTCCCGGAATCGAAAGCTGGGCTAGATTGGTGTCATCGGGAATCCAGCTCATCCAGTCGGGATGGCTGGTCTCGATATCTTTCCCATGCTGGTAGTCCCGGTGTTTCGCTGCAAAAGTATCTCCAGGAAAGGCCACCCCGGTGAAAAGTCCTGCAATCAACAGACAACAAGTCATCCAAATCCACTTTTTCAACCTGTTTTCCCCTCCTTTTTTGTCTTTACAGACAAGGCTGTTGATTAACCATCAAGTGGATGATGGGAACGAAATGACCCTTCCGCTCTTCCCATTGCTCCATGGGAGGGTGGGATGGCTACGAACTCTTGCAAAGCAAAGAGAGCAAAAGCTCTTCACCCTCCCACCATCCCGACCTGATTTCCTGCCTAAAATACAGCTAATCAACACGCCTACTTTACAAATTATAACACACATTAATAAGAATTATGCGTAATTTTTGAATTCAGGGAGAAAAATCACACCTGTCACTGTCATCAGACATTCACAACCTGACCTGAAGAAAAACCAATCCCATCCTGCCCTCACCGCTCATAACTGTAGGATGTATCGGATCAGTTTCTCTATAAAAAAATAAATGTCTCCCCAAAAAGGCGGGACACCTGTTGCAGGGGTGTTCATACGGACCCAAAGAGTAGTTGACGAACTTCAGTATTGAGTCTAATATAATACCTATTATCCCGATATGAATTAAAATACAGGGATCTGCTGATCTGGATTCTCTTTCAAAAATAGATAAGTTCAGGGCTGTTGATTAACCAGGAAATGGGTGAAGGAAGCAAAATTGACCTTTCGCTATTCACCCTCCTACCATCCCGACCTGATTTCCTGCCTAAAATTCGGCTAATCAACACACCTACAGTTTATTATTTTATACCGGGGAGGTTGACCCATTTGTATACAAGTCTAGCGGTATCCGCCGTCGTGATCCTGTTTCTCGTCTGGTTGAAACGAAAAAAAGTGAGCTTTGGCCTCCGTGTGTTGGTCGCCATGCTGTTGGGGGTAGCTGTCGGAGCCCTCTTGGGTAAGGATGCCGAAATCGTCGGTTTCCTCGGGGATGCATTTATCCATTTGATCAAGATGCTGGTCCTGCCACTGGTGGTGACTGCCATCATCACCAGCATCACCACTATCAAGGATCCTACCCAATTGCGAAAGCTCGGGGTGAAAACGATTGGACTGTTTCTGGCGACTGCGGTCATCGCCAGCCTTATCGGAATTCTCGTCGGCAATGCCTTCAACGTGGGAGCCGGCATGGATTTCAATGTGAAGGATCCTGGTGAAGCTCGGGAGATCCCTCCAGTCAGCCAAGTCTTTTTGGACATGATCCCGGATAATCCCGTCGCCAATGCAGCTGACGGCAAGATTCTACCAGTGATTTTTTTCGCCATGCTGATCGGAGTCGCGATCACCATTGAGTCCCGACGCGACCCGGACTCTGTCGAGCCGGTGAAACGCTTGGTCGAATCCTTTTCCCGGGTGATTTTCCGGGTGACCAAGATCGTTCTGAAGCTGACTCCCTACGGGGTTTATGGCTTGCTCGCTCAAGTGGCTGCCACCCATGGCCTCTCTACCCTGCTGCCCCTGATGGAGGTCGTGATCGCCGTTTACCTCGCCTGCCTGATCCATATGGTCGTCACTTACGGCAGTCTGGTCACTTTTGTGGCCAAAGTCAACCCGATTCGCTTTCTGAAAAAGATCTGGCCCGTGATCGTAGTCGCCTTCTCAACTCGGAGTAGCTACGGAACTCTCCCGGTCACCCTGAAGACACTGACCAACCGAGTGAAGGTCTCTGAGAAGATTACCAGCTTTGTCGCCCCCTTGGGCGCCACTATGAACATGGATGCCTGCGGTGGTCTCTATCCTGCCATCGTCGCGATCTTCGTGGCCAACGTCTTCCAAATCGACCTGGGCCTCACCGACTACCTGATCCTGATCACCACCGCCACCCTGGCCTCCATCGGCACCGCTGGCGTCCCTGGCACTGCTTCCATCATGACTACGGTCGTCCTGACCAGCATGGGCCTGCCTGTAGAAGGGTTGGCGATGGTCCTTGGCATCGACGCCATCCTGGACATGGCCCGCACCGCCGTCAACGTCACCGGCGACACGGTTACCGCCATCGTCGTCGCCAACTCTGAGGATGAATTCGACCGCGATGCCTTTAACAGCGATCAAGCAGACGGCCTCGAACTTAACTCAGTATCAGTATAAAGAAACCTTGACTCTGACCTCCCCTTGATGGGAGGTCCTTTTTAGGTTGGAATCGAAGAATTGAACTCTTCGATTGGAAGCAATAGTTTTGTATTTCAAAATCATACAAAAGAGGGTAAAATGAGAGCAACACTAGTAACGGGAAGGGAGTGTGCAACAGGATAAAAGGGATGGGGATCAGCGAAATCGGTGAAATCATCCGAAAGGTACGGAAACAAAAAGGCAAGCGACTGGAAGATCTGGCGGATAAAAATATTTCCACAGCAACCATCAGCAATATTGAACGAGGTGTCTCTCACGTTCGCCAAGATAAAATGTATTATCTACTGGACAAGTTGAATATCCCCCTGGAAAAAATCCCTGAATTGGTACTGGGCGAAAAAGAGGAACTAAGCCATTTAAAGTTTGAATTGGATGCGATTGAATCTCTCAAACGGATGGGACAATGGACTGAAGCATCGCAGGCTTTAAACCGACTGGATCTATCCGATGATCATCCCTACGCTCCGGAATATTATTGGTTAAAAGGAACCATCCACCTATTCCAAAAGAAGTACACCAAAGCCGAACGGTCCCTGATTGATGCAATTCGATTATCCAAACAAAGCAGTTACGCCGTCAATGCTAACATCGAAGCTTACTGTTTTAACGACCTCAGTCTGTGTAGCTACTTTCAGAACAATCTGGATCAGGCACTCCAATACACCAAAAGCGGACTCGCTGCAGTCAACCCCGAGGGTGAACGGGAATTTGTAAAATACATTTTGCTACGGAACCAGGCCACCTACTTGGAACGATTGGGGAGAGTGGTGGAAGCCCTGCGGATCGTCGAAGATATATGGGAGGAACTACCCCAAGTCCAAAAGACTGAAACAGTACTAGGATTTTATTGGCTGAAAAGTGAACTACTGCGAAAAAGCGGTGCCCTGAAGGATGCCATCCCTGTCGCCCGAGAAGGGCTAAAACTGGCCAGCCTCAATCGTCATTTTTCCATGACCTACGATCATTGGGTTGTATTGGGTAGTATCTATATGGACCAAAAAGATTGGGAAAAAGCAGAAACCTCATTAAACATTGCCCTGAAAATCGCCAAAAATCATGTGAATGACAGCCGGGTGATTCGCGGGTACATACAACTGGGACTCCTGAACATACAGAAAAAACAGTGGCAAGCCGCTAAAGAAGCCTTACAAACAGCCATCATCAAAGGAGAGAAGCTCCAAAGCACAGCCTATCTGACAGATGCGTTCCTTACCATGGGCAGCCTGTACTCGGCTCAGGAACAGCTAGAAGAAGCGGTCAGCTATTTTCACAAGGCTGCAGAGTTATCCGAAAAACATGACTACAAGGACAAAAAGGTTCAAGCTTGGTACCATTTGGCCATGTGCTTAAAAGATCGAATTCCATTGGAACTATCATAAAGGCCAGCTGTTGATTAACTAAAAAAAGGGCGGCGGAAGGGTGTCGTGTGCTGCCAAAGCGAGACCTGGGAGCGGAAGCGACTCTGGCGAGACTTGTGCCCTGTGGGTGCAAAGCGACCTTTGCACCACGGGCACTACAATCCAAAGGAGCTGAAGCTCTAGATTAAGGTAGCACCACGGGCACTACAATCCAAAGGAGCTGAAGCTCTAGATTAAGGTAGCACCACGGGCACTACAATCCAAAGGAGCTGAAGCTCTAGATTAAAGTAGCACCACGGGCACTACAATCCAAAGGAACTGAAGCTCTAGATGAAAGTAGTCACCCTGCCCAGTGGAGAAGTCTTACGAGAGGCGTTTAGGGGCAACATTCTTCCCTATGTTGCTTCCGTAAGGCTTTGCCCCTGCCTAATGGTCAGATTAGGCGTGGCCATTTTCGCTTCCTTGCTGGATCGCAACGGTCGCGTGGGTGAACACGATCTCCCCACCCTAAATATGGCTAATCAACTCAAATCAAACCGGGACAGTCTGAGCGACTGTCCCGGTTTATGCTTTTCCCATGCCTTTGGTGATCTCCATAAAAGAGGGGATATCATAGTGTTCTGGGTTTCGATCATCCTGTTTCACCAACGGTTTGAGGTAGGGTTCTTTTCTCCCCTGCCCTTCCTGCTCCCAGTACTGTTGTAGCCGATCCTGGGCCTGGTTGAACAGGATGCGCAGATCCGTCCGGTACGAAGCAAAGGAGGGATCCACCTCTTCCATCTGACCCATATATTCCTTGCACTGGCTCAAAAACTGGTGCAGATCCCGAGCCATCTCTCCTGCATCTTGGCGAGCTTCCACAGCCGAGCCCGTCGCCCCCGAATTGGATCCCCCACCTGGCGGGGATATCTTCCGCTGCAGATGCTGGATATTCCGTTGCACTTCATGAGTCTTCATCCCGATATTACGGATTTCATACCCAAATCCCGGCAATTCCGACTGCAACGTTTCCAACTCCTGCACCAACCCCTCCAGATACTTCTCCATCCGTTGAAACCGCTTCTCCACAGTCTCCGCCAATTCCCTTCCCTCCCTCATGAATAAAACAGGCGACAACCTCCAAGTCATCGCCTGTATCCCCCAAATCATTCTATAACGGTAGAAACTTCTTATATGAGTATAAACTGATACCGGAACCGGAAGCAACGTTTACAACAGGTTCTCTGTGTCTGGAAACCCATCCTCTAGCAAAACCGTTAAAAGTCTGCCATCCTTGTATAGAAATCTGTTTGATTTCCTATTATAGAAACAAAAGCAGTTTAAAAAGGAGAATCATCATGAATTACAAACAGATCACCGTTGCCGGCGGCGGTGTTTTGGGTAGTCAGATTGCAATTGGCGAAGGATTCTATACCTATCCTAACCCCTCCTTCCTGGACCCTGACTTTCTAAAAAGCAACTGACGGGTGTGGATACAAAACCCCTCCGGATCCACAGATGTGTGTGATTCCGGAGAGGTTGTTTTGTCTACTCCACTCTTTTCCCTTTCCAAGCAGCAGATTCCCTTTTCCAATTGGAGAATCCGACTTATCTTATGAGCCAAATCCAAAAACAGATTATACCTCCCCTGATCCGCAAGTTCCTGAAACCAGGCGTGTTGATTAGCTATATTTTGGATGGGGAGATCGTGTTCACCCACGCGACCGTTGCCATCCGGCAAGGAAGTGAAAACTGGCCGCTCCAAATCTTCCGATCGGGCAGGGGCAAAGCCTTACGGAAGCAACACAGGGAAGAATGTTGCCCCTAAACGCCCTCTCGTAAGACTTCTCCGCTGGGTAGGATGGCAACCCTTAATCTAGAGCTTCAGCTCCTTTGGATTGTAGTGCCTGTGGCACAAAGGTCGCTTTGGCAGCACACGACTCCCTTCCGCCGCCCATTTTCTGGTTAATCAACAGCCCTGTCCTGAAACCTCTTTTCCAACTGCCATGTAGAATGGTGAATCAGTGCTTGTAGATAATCACTGGGACTTAGCGGGTGAAACATTTGTTGCGGGGGATAGCTTTGTCCCGAGACAAACTGTTCTTTGTAGATGCCTTTCCCTGAAGTCAAGTTTATACCTTTTGTTGGACTAATAAGAGTACATCTACTTTTCCTCAAGATGTTGATTATCCAGGAAATGGGTGGCGGGAAACAAAATTGACCTTTCGCTCTTCCCATTACCCCCATCGTAAATGTTGCTTAAGGGGACGGGGAGGGTAGGACGGCTCCGATCTCTTGCAAAGAACGCATAGCGAGACCCGGGAGCGGAAAGCGACCCTGGCGAGACTTGTGCCCTATGGGTGCAAAGGCTCTCCACCGTCCCACCCCCGACCTTATTTCCTTCCTAAAATAGGGCGAATCAACACGCCTGGTGTCATGTGACTCATTGATACTACCGTTTAAGGTCAGAGTCTCCTTTGGTGACTACACTAACTCCATAAAACTTCCACAATCCAGCTATCACTGGATTTTTTCTTTTTACAACCAAAGACCTATTGTTTAGAAAAGTCAAGATAATCTATCATCCAATTAACCAACAATCTTCCAAAATAGGAGGCGGGTTGATTGGATCTTTTACGTTGGCTCTTTCGGGGAATCCGATCCAAAAGAGGTTCCCCCACTGTTGAATATGTGTTTGTGATGGTAGCCGCTACGATGTTGGCGGGAATTGTGGTTGGCATTGTGAAAAGTGAGCCCGTGCAGGCATCCTTACGACAAGTCATTTTCCCTTCCTTT
Organism: Kroppenstedtia sanguinis; assembly: GCF_050433445.1. Lineage (NCBI taxonomy): Bacteria > Bacillati > Bacillota > Bacilli > Caryophanales > Thermoactinomycetaceae > Kroppenstedtia > Kroppenstedtia sanguinis. Next base: position 113,438 of record NZ_JBNPXF010000009.1, read on the forward strand.
ATGATGAAAACGGAGAACCTTCCTGTAAGGCCGGGAAATACATGGCCAAAGAAGACCCTAAGCCCGAAAAGCCCGATCCTCCCGAAGATGAGTTCAGCCCTATTCCATTACATACGAAGCCCGAATCCACGCCTCCAGTAAAGCCAGAAAAAAGCGATCCTTCTTGGTATGAATGTGCGCTCAGTTGGGATTGTATCAAGAAAAAAGGGGGAGAGTTACTTTCTGGCCCTAGTGAAGAAAAGAAAAAGCAGTTGCGTGAAGAACGTATAAAAAGGCTTTTCGAGGAAGCACGTAAACATTGTGGAAGCGATTCGGAATGCATTGCAAACTATGTCGGGAAGCGGATTGGGTATGATCAGATGGGAACCCTTCCCCAACTAAAAGGTTTGATAGGCTTTTCCAAGCTGATGGGTGCCATCACCGGGGTGGATCCGTTTTATGAGTGGGTCAGTTTTGGAATGGATCATCCCGAATTTACTATCGGTTTAGCTGCAACCATCATTGCTCTCTTCGTCTCCCCTCCCCTTGGGGGAACGATGTTGGTCAGCGGAGCCATTTCCGGCGGAGTGTCGTGGCTTCAGGGAAACGACTCAGACACCATTCTGCGGGATATGGGGATTGGTGGATTCGCAGGAGTCTTCGGTTATGGGGTGTTCGCCGGGGTAACCCGATATGCAGGAGCCAAATTAGCCCAATCCACACTAAATCCTTTCCTGCAAAAGTGGTTGCCTAAGATCATCGGTGGTGGCAGTGGTGGGGTGGCGGATCAGTCTACCTTTGACTGGTTGAGAGACCGGAAATTGGATTGGAGAAGTGCCACCCTTGCGGGCATGATCGGCCTGCTCATCCCCTATGCCGGGGCGATCATCGACGGTACCCCTGCTTTGGGCAAATCATTTCAACAAATGATCCCCGGTGTCTCCGGCGACGGTACACAGGCGATGCCCTGGGTGAAGAAAAACGGGCAGGAAGCGGCGGATCAATATATGGAGCTGTTGTTGAAATAAATAAAGATCAGAACACAGAGCAGGATCCATACCCACATCCGGTTTCTAGTACGGTTCAGAAGTAGCCGCCCGGTTCTTCTTCGACATGTTTTACTCACCTGACCTCATCCATATTTGGAGCCAAAGACGGAAAGGATCCTGTGGTTGAACCCTTCCCACGATTCAGATCCTTGGCGGTAACCCCCTCCAGAATTCTTCAAAAAAGTTGGCGTCTGCGAAACACAGACGCCAACCCGCAACTTTATTGTTTGCTTAATTTATTTACGGTATCGATCCGATGGGATCAGCCCAACTTTTCCTTCAGTTTGTCGCACACCGCATCTCCCATTTCTTCCGTCCGTGCGCCTCCGCCGAGATCTGGCGTCACTTGTTGACCCTCTTCCAAAACGTCTTGGAGCGCATCCAGGATCGCTGCTGCCGCAGCAGTCTCCCCGAGATGCTCCAACATCATGGAAGCACACCAAATGGCGGCTACGGGATTGGCGATGCCTTTGCCGGCAATGTCTGGAGCTGAACCGTGAACAGGCTCAAACATGGACGGATATTTTTTCTCCGGGTGGATGTTGGCCGATGGAGCGATGCCCATTCCACCCACCAGAGCCGCCCCCAAATCGGTCAAGATATCTCCGAATAAGTTGGAGGCCACCACCACATCAAAGGTATCCGGTTGAGTGACAAAAAAGGCAGACAGAGCGTCGATATGAACGAGCCGAGTGTCGACTTCAGGAAACTCCTGCTGAATCTTGTGCACATATTCGTCCCAGAAGGGCATCGTGTAGTTGATCCCGTTGGATTTAGTGGCTGCAGTCAGTCGCTTGCGCTTCCCCTGTTCTTGGACTATCTGGAAAGCATAGCGCAGCACCCGCTCCACACCGGTCCGGGTGAAGACGGTATTCTGGATGGCCATATCCTGCTCAGTCCCCTCGTACATGCGGCCACCCATGTTGGAATACTCCCCTTCGTTGTTCTCCCGGATCACCAGGAAGTCGAGATCCTCCGCACTGCGCCCAGCGAGAGGAGAGCGAATGCCACGGAGTAGCTTCACTGGCCGAAGATTGATGTACTGCTGAAAAGTACGGCGAATCGGTAACAGCAGCCCCCACAGGGAAACATGATCCGGCACGCCAGGATAGCCGACAGCCCCCAGGTAAATGGTATCAAAGCTTTGCAGGATCTCCAGCCCGTCTTCCGGCATCATTTTCCCATGCCGGAGATAGTACTCACAGCTCCAGTCAAACTCTCGATAGTTAAAAGCTAAGGAGCCGTCGAGGTCTGCGATCGTATCCAACACTTTGGTTCCTTCTCGGATCACATCCACCCCGATTCCGTCCCCTGGAATCAATGCGATCGAATAGGGTCTCATGGTTTTCTCCCTCCTGTCCGTCTATGTAACCATCCAAACATACATCCCCAGATCAGTCCCCCCTAATGTACATCACGATTTCATTCCTACCTGCAAATAAAGGGCTATTCGCAGTGATGGTTAACAAGATTTGCGGCAGAGATTCTTTCCTCCCACAGTTGTGTTGCCCCCGTCCCGGCTTTGCCCCTGCCCAATCGGAAGCTTCGGAGCGACCCTTCTCCACTTCCTTCGGGATGGCATCAGTGGGGTATCACACAAGCTTCCCCCCCACAACACAGCTAATCCACGCGCCTGAAGATTCATCCCTCTTGATAAAATCCCGTTCCGTTTTCCGGTGGGGGAACGCGAAAGAACTGAGATAGGGTGGCAGCGATATCGGACAGGGTGGACCGATGACCCAGGAAGGTGGCAGGCGACTTGGGTTGGTACGCCAGAATAAACGTTTTTTCCCGAGTGTGTTGACTGTGACCGGCGGTAGGATCATTGCCGTGATCGGCGCTGATCAGAAGCAAATCCTCTTCTCCCATTTGCTCCAGAAGAAGACCCAAATGTCGGTCCACCTCCATGATTTTTCCAGCATAGCGGTTAACATCCTCTGCATGACCTGCCAAGTCGGTTTCCTGAACCGTGGCGGCGATCAGTCCCCGCTGAAGTTGGCTGAAGCCATTTCTCACACCGCGCATCACTTGATCCGTTTCCACACCGGGAAGAGTTTCTGCCCCTTCACATTCGATCACATCCTGCATTTTCCCGATCAGGTGTACAGGCCAGCCCCCTCGAACTAGGATAGTGGGGAGCTGTTTCTCCGGATCGACACCATAGCCGAGGTGGCGGGCTTGATAATTTTTCCTGTACACACCTGATTTCGGGGAGTTGAGACCGATCAGGCCGTCCTCCCGCCGTTCGACGCTCTTTCGAAGATTTTCAGGGGAGATCCCTTCTCCCCCCAAGGCGATCACACGATTCACCTGCACTTCTCCCCGGACGACTTCCCCAATTTTGAGCACCTCTGAGAAGGGAATCTCGTCCAAGGCGGCGGAAACGTTGTAAATCTGTCCATAGTCCGTTTCGATATTGTCCCCGATGACCACTCCAGGTTGCACCCACAGGTAGGGGAGTTCCGGGTTCGGGACCTCCACCTCGTAGCCACTCTCTTCCAATCTCTTTTGTACACGAGGGAGAACATTTACAAAGGGTTCCCGCACCGGTTTTCGAGGTCGGGTTCCCATGATTTCCTGGTGACCCGCATAGCTGTCCGCCCCCTCATGTTGTAAGTTCAGGGTACCCCAGCTAGCCAAGGGAGGTTGTTTCTGGAGGCGAGGGTGGTTCAGCAGTTGGTTGATCCCCAATTTCTCCAGATTGGGGATCTCGATCTGTTCCGCCTGATCCAGGATATGGCGAAAGGTATTGGCCCCTACGTCACGGGGGCGCACCTTAGGCACATCATCCATCGCTCCGACTCCCAAGCTGTCCAATATTAGTAAGATCGCCCGTTTTTTCATCTCATCGACCTCCTCTCAACAAAGTGACTCTCCCAGGTGATTATAGATCCCCTGGATCTGGGGTTTTTCTGCTTGTAACCCCGATACCACAGCGACTTCGCTGCGGGTGACAAAAATCTGGGTCCGAAAAGCGAACAAGACGGTTTCCCCCACTTCCACCGGCATCTCTCCCACACGGAGTCCGATGGTATAATCGATGACTTCCGGTGACAATTCCAGTATGGGAACTTTCCGGTTCATCATCTCGTCCAAGTTGCGCCCGATCAGGGCCTGTCTCATCCGGGAGCGACGGTAGTGACCCCCGCCGTAGGCATAAGCGATGTCCCCCTCTCGGTGGGAAACCTCGCTGATATAGACGATGGCAGGTTGCTCCGGTTGACCAGGGTGCTCGTGTAAGGGAGTGGTCCCCGTCAGAGCGTGCCCCGGTTCCCCATGGGTCGCTCCCATGGATTTTAGTAACGAAAGACTGGCACAAGCGGTGGCACTGGGAGCGTTCATTTGATCCAGTGGGCGATCCAATGCCTCTTCCAGAGTGCGCGCGGCACGGACCAGGGTTTGAAAATTGGGCGTGGGGGCGATCTCTTTTCCGTCATAAAGCAGACAGGGAAAGGCAGTGACCCCGGCGATCCGCACCCCAGGCATCCCTTCGATTTCTCGGGCCGCCGAGATCCACTCTTCTTCCCGAAACCCTCCCCATTGCCCTTCATAGACGAGATCCCCCTCCCCTGTCACCTTCAACAACAGATCTTGCTGATAGTGGCGAGCACGAGCCACCTTAGATATTTCCCGCGCTTTGGCCAAGGAGAAAACCGTGATCACTTCCGGCTGGTAATCGAGTATCGCTTCCACCATGGACGAGGGAATCTGCACTAAATGTCCCACATGTCCCAGTGGAATCCCGGCTCGTGCCAGATGGAGCGCTTCCCAAGGATCGACTGCAACCGCACTGGGAATGGAGTCGGCAACGGCTTGTGCCACCTTTGGATTGCGCCCCACCTGTTTAGTCATCATATAAAGCTTGATTCCATGGTTTCGAGCAGTTTCAGCCAGTTTGGCCGCATTTTCGCTGATGGTATCCAGATCGAGAACGTAGGTATTGGGACGAATGATTCCCTTTTGGTGGAGATCAACCGCATACTCCGCCAATCGGGGGTTTTGGGAGAGAGTGGTGGACAGAAACATATCAAGCCCGCTCCCCAGTCACATCGGCGACTGCCTTCCGCAGAATTTCTAGGGTCAGCTTCGCTCCTGCTCGCATAGGATTGAGGCGAATACCTGTTTGCGCCAGTTCCGGGCGGCTTGCCAAAAAGGTGCCCGACGGGCGGTAGATCATGGGAAGCACCTCGTATCGGGACTCGGCACCTACAGGATAGATCGCAGCGCCATATTTTTCGCTGGCGGCGATGACCTGGGGGGCGATGGGTTTCTCCAGTTCCAGAATGACATTTTTCGATTGGGAATAGGTGATATACGCTTTGGATACCAACGGGACTTCCCCCCTGTTCAATCCCTGGCATAAATAATCCACCTGCTCCGTCTGAACCGCAATGGCCACTGGGGCCATAACCAGGGAGCGGAGCAGCTCCATTGCTTCAAACCCCTGAACCTGTCCGCCACCGGAATAATTACGTTTCTTGAGAATGTCGATGGGCTTTTTCTCCCCCACGACGATCCCGATCCCGGGAGGACCCAACAGTTTGAATCCAGAAAAACAGGAAAAGGAAGCTCCCAGTTCAACCCCAATTTTGCGCAATTTCAAGGCGGTATAATTATCATCCACCACGATGGGCAGATCGGGACGAGAATGGCGGAGCAATTGGATCACAGAATCCAGTTGGTAGGTATCTTCCGGGTGTTGTCGGGAATGTTGCACGTAAAATACTTTACAATCCCTCTGTTCGTTCAGAGCGTGCCTCAATGCCTCGGTATCGTTGTAATCCACAGCCTGGGGAAGCAACCCCATCATCCGAACCGTTTCCTTGGTTGTGGAGTACATCGGGCTGGTGTGTACCATCATGGAGTCTCCCGGTTCGGTCAAGACCGCCAATATCGAGCGAATGGCGCCTGTGCCGGCCCCTCTCACCAGAGCACAGGCTTGAGTGCCGAAAAATCGAGCCAAAACCTCCTCCACTTTCTCCGTTTGTAAAGGCCTGCCCTTACCAGGTACCACCCCCAGGTCTCCAAGGTTTAAAAATTCATTACCGCGGAATATCGCAGCAATCGCTTCCGTCAGTCGGAATTGCATATTCTTTGCTTCATCTAGCGTCATTGTGTCCAAATTTGCGGATCCCATGTTACGCCTCCTCAGAAACTAAACAGCACTAGGGCTGTCGATTCACCAGAAAACAGGAACACAACTCCCTTCTCCCCATTTTCTAGTTAATTAACCAACCGCTCAGCTTTTACTGCAACATTCCCATGCCGCCTACTAACATAGAGCCGATTCCGGCAAACAATTGACTCAGTGGGCTTGTTTATTCACATCAAATGACAGAAAGCGTCGAGGGTTGTCCACCATGATCGTATCGATTTCTCTTTGGTGAACGCCCCTTTCCTTCAACTGGGGCAGGAAACGGGTAAACAAGTGTTCATAACCGAAGCCCCCATTCACCTTCAGGTAGGACTTTTTCGTAATATCTGTGGATAGCATGATCTGTTTTTCGTAGCCTTTATCCAGGATCCACAACAAGTCATCCAACCGCTCTTCATCAGGTCGGTAAGCGTTTTTTCCGATGGTGTCAAACTGGATGTAGACGCCTGCTCGGAGCAGAGCTTCATATTCTTGGCGGTCTCCGTTCAGATCCTGATGACCGATAGAGACTTTGGAAAGATCCAGATCCCCCTGGGAAAAGAGGGTCAGCTGTTCAGAACCCATGGTGCCCAGTTCACAATGGGTACTCAGAGGAGCGCCGGTTTTTCTCTGCGCCTGGATCGCAGCTTGGAACACTTTGTATTCATCCGGTGTGATCTCATGCAGACTGCTACCAATTTCGGAGATGATCCCAGCGCGAATGCCGGTGTCCTCCACTTCCACCGTCAGTTCTTTTACAAACCTTTCGGTCAGCTCTTCTGTGGTTTTTTGAAAAACCTCTTCTGTGTAATAAGACTGCTTATAATAACCGGTGGCAGCCACGATCGGAATCCCGTGTCGCTGGGAAAGTGTAGCCAGGGACTGGACATCCCTGCCCATTCCCCGGTTGGTCACTTCCACGATTCCGCCGCAACCCGCCGCGCGGAGATTTTGCAACTCCCGGTTCAGTGGGTCGGAGTCCGCCAGTATGGCATCCGTGTCATTCCGGATCCGGGAGAGATCCAATACGACGTGTTCATGAATCAGGGTGGGCCCCATTGTCTGCGGAGAAATATCTCCAGTAACCGTTCGGATGGCGTGAGACATCGTGTCATTCCTCCCCATAGATCAGCCGGTAGCCGGCGTAAACAGTTGCAAAACGTAGAGCAGATTTAAGATCAATCCAGTCAAAATAGCGGCTAGAGGAGAGGCGGCCAGCCGGATCACCGGTCGACCCACTGCCTCATTCAAAGCATAGAGGGCAACGAAGATGCTGAACCCGGTGAATTCTCCCATCTTGAGCACAGCCAGCACCGACCCCAGCAGCAAGGCGATTTCCATCACATTGGAGATCGCCGTGCGGATGCTGTCCGAAGCTTCCCGCAAGGAAGGAAATCGTTCCAAGACCTTTCCGAGCCGAGACAGGAGCAAAACCTCCAAAGAGATGATCAGGGCGCCTCCGATGGCGGCCACGACCGCATTGGGCGCGAGATAGGCCATAGGGAAAATAAAGGTGAGTCCGACCACACCGTATACCCCTGTAGTCAGTGCAGTCGTTACGATCAGTGGCACAAACCCGATCCCGCGCAGGAAATCCGCCAGTGCCGCCTGCTGGATCAATGACTGGGTCTGAGCTGGATCCGTAGCGTTGTAGGCTTCTTTCAAAGTAAAGATCGAAACTTCAGAACCTGCAAAGTAGCCCAGGTTGGCAATGACAGCGATCAAGGCGCCGGTGACGGCAAAGAAGGGAAGACCCTTGCGGATCCGTTGGGTCCGTTCTTCAAACAGGGATTCACCTTCAGGAATAGAGGAGGTCTCCCCCCGGTCTTTCATCAAGGCGAATATCACCAGCAAAAGGGTTCCGACGAACAGCTGACCGGCTTCCGGAAGGAGTTGAAAGTCTTTGGGCAGGATCCAGCCCAGCTCCACCAGTTGTCGTACCAGCAGAACCAGAGCCGCGGAGAAAGTCGCCTTTTTCCAACCGAATTGGTAAGCAATGGCCAAGACCGGGAAGAGGGCGAATCCTGCCAGCACAGGCGAGCTCAGTTCTCCCAAGGCCCCGAGAAAGTCGATGGGAAAGAACCCGAAGGCGGATTGCACAGCCGTCAATCCCGAAACGACTGCCACACCCCAAGCGCCTCCGAACAGCGCGGCCATCCAAGCGCGAGTGGCCAACACGCCTAGGATATCCGTGGGCAAAAATAACAACCAGGGATTGAGCAATTTGGTAGACAAAGTGAAGGTGATTCCTACAGAAGCGATAAAACCCACACTCAATCCAAAGGAGATGGAAGCCAGTTCGGGACGTTTCATTCTCCCCTCGATAAATTCAGGCATGATGGGACGAATTCCATCGTGAAAAACCGCCCGCCCGTAGTAAGAGAGAAGAGCCGTACTGGCCGTCAACAAGGCTACCAAAATCAGTTTCAACAGGGAGAATTCCATGAGAGAGGTTCCTCCTCCAGATTATTTATCCGAATGCTCCAGCAGACTTCGAACTAGAATAGGGACTGTACTCTCGATGGCTTCCACAGACATGCCAAAGGCGATTTTTCCTTCCTGCACCCGCTTTTCGATCTCTTGAGGATCCGGTCGACCACCGGCTTTGGCGATGGTAGCGCATCGGTTATAACCCAGGAGGCCGATGGCCACGGAAAGGGCTGCACCCCCGCCACTGTTACAGGCGCCCACATAGTAATCTGCCTGTCCCGCCTTCACTTTTTTGGCCCCTTCGAAATCAGAGGTAATTACCGCTTCAACACGATCCCCTCCAGTTTCCTCCACCTGCTTTTTGATCAGATCCTTTTGTAAACCACCGATCACTATGCGAATCACGAAGCATCCCTCCATTTTGTATGGAAACCTGACATCAATCCACTTCGGGTTGTTTGCGTAAGAGTGATAAGTACAAAGTGACAAAGCCGGTTTCTGCGGAAGGTATTTCTGCCCCTGAATCCCGAATACATCGACGTAGGAGCTTTTCCGCTTCTCGCTGTAATTCAGGGTGGTCTCTGACCACCTCACGGACTTGCTCATTACCTTCGATGATGGGCTCCCCCTTGGAAATCCGTTCAGCAGCGACGGCCAAATGGTTTGTGAAGGGTCCAATGCTTTCGCTGGCGGGATCTAAGTCTCCCTGCCTTTCCAATCGGCTCAGGGATTCCCACACTTTTTGGTGAGTATCGGGTTCAATTTGCTTGCTGTTGACGAGTAAATCCAAGCGTTCTTTCACTTCTTCAGGTAGCATGCCGCTCCTCCCCCTCAATAATGTGGGATTCTGTGACCCTGCAATACTTCCTCCTGAATCTGGTTTATCTTTTGTATAGAAAGCGCATCCAATACTTCCGCCACTTCTTTACCCTGCTTCCGGACCAGCAAGGTAGCTTCTGAGAGGGAACGACTCATATTTTGGGCATGTTCTTTTTGAAATTGGCCTTTTCCCCACCGAGATCCATCTGCTGTTTCATCCAGATTCCAGATGGCCACATCAATTTGCCCGCTTTCCAACTGATTAAACAGTTGCATATAGTTGACCTCCACCCAGTGAACATCCAATCCCTCGCATTCCGCATAGGTGAGGTCCCGCTGGTCTGGAGAGGAAGGATCGATGCCGATCCGCATCCCCGGTTCGATTTGTGTTTGGGTCTGATCTGCAAATAATACGCCATGACGTCCCACATAGGTTTTCTCACCCAGGAGTTTGTATAGGGAAAGGTCGTCATACTGACGGCAGGCTTGTTCCGCGGCCCACCGGGAAACGATGGCAAAATCGATCCGTCGGGAGCGCAGGGCATCAATCCGACTATCCGCGCCACGCATGTAAGCGATGGTAAAAGGTAGCTTCATCTCTTCAAAACTCTGTACCAATCCCGTAGCCAACCCTTCATATCTCCGGGAGTAGGGAAGGGGCATCGCTGCCACCAATGCACCCCGATCGGCGATCTTCCAGAGCAGGGACTGATCTTTGTCCACCAGGAAAGTTCCCAGATGGCCTCTGGATTCCAAACGTACCGCCGACATTTCCTCCAAAAGTCTGAGCCCGCCTTGAATGGTTCCTCGGGCTGCGTTGAAAGCCCTTACAAAATCATCGACACGGGGTAGCTTCTCCCCCTTTTTCAAAGGGAGCAACTGGACAGCAATCTGTTGTGCCACTCTTCCGTTTTTCGTATAGATCCGTTCGATCCATGTGTCCATAAGCAATTCTCCAATATACAGTATATTGTACTTTTATCTTTGCACGACATTCTCTACATGTCAATCGATCTGGGACGGTTTTTAAGAAAATTATTTTCGCAGTTGGTACGCCAGTTGACGAATCTTTATAACCTGTTAAAATAGCCTCTATTAATGAGAATGAATCTCAATATTATTAGATGGAGAATATGACGAAGGATCTCTTATGAAACTGAGATTATGGATCTCTTTACTGATTAGGGATCCAAAAAACCTTTCTCACCAGCGCTCTTGACTGTACAACCAGCAAACCCTTAGTCTAAAAGAATCAGTTCACACCATAAAGCAACGCAATCGTGTAGGCAGAAAGAGAGTTGTTCTTCATATGACGAATCATTCTTTAACTGCAACAGAAAATATATTCAGAGGGAAAACAGCCCTTTTTATTATCGGCATGATCTGGGTCGCCTTTAATCTACGTCCTGCCATCACTTCTGTCGGTCCACTAGTCGGCGATATCCGTCAGGATCTAGGCATTTCTAACGGAATGGCCGGATGGCTAACCACCCTTCCCGTACTCAGCTTTGCTATTTTCTCTTTGGTGGCACCAAAAATCGGAAACCGCCTGGGGAACGAAAAGACAGTGTTTCTGGGGTTACTCATTCTTACCTGTGGGATCGTGATCCGCTCCAGCGGTCCCATCATCGCTGTCTTTGCCGGAACGGCCCTGATCGGGGTCGGGGTGGCCATCAACAATGTGTTGTTGCCTGGCATCGTCAAACATCGCTTCCCTGAAAAAACAGGGATGATGACCAGCATTTATTCCACCTCCATGGGTCTGTTTGCCGCCATCGCTTCCGGGGTCAGCATTCCCCTGTCCCAAGGTTTACATCTAGGCTGGCGAAGGACATTGGTCCTATGGGGAATCATCGGGGTGATCGCCCTGATCCTATGGGCGACACAGCTCGGGAAAAAGAACCCTCCCGACCTCCCGTCATCAGATACGACCTCCACGCCCTTGTGGCGATCTCCACTCGCTTGGCAAGTCAGCTTTTTTATGGGGTTGCAGTCCTTTCTTTTTTACTGCATGATCGCTTGGCTTCCGGAAATCTTGAGCAGTCAAGGCATGAGCAGGTCCATGGCTGGCTGGATGTTGTTCGGAGTGCAGTTTATCGGACTTCCCGCCACATTCCTCGCACCGGTCTTAGCAGACCGTTTCTCCCATCAGAGAGGGATTGTAGGAGGGATCAGCATCCTGTACTTCGTAGGTTTGCTCGGCTTGTTTGCCAGTGGAAATCTCGCCATAGCCATCCTTTCTGTGATCTCCATCGGTTTGGGGCAGGGGGCGAGTATCAGCCTCTCTCTCACCATGTTGAGTCTACGCGCCAACCATGCAAAACAGGCTGCCGCTCTCTCCGGTATGGCCCAGTCCTTTGGTTATCTGCTGGCTGCCATCGGCCCCATTTTGACCGGTTTCCTTTATGACACTACACACTCCTGGACCCTGCCGATCCTCACCTTCCTTATCATCACCCTCCTCATGCTACTCGCCGGACTGGGTGCTGGCCGCAATGTGACGGTTTTCCACGAAAACTAACCACACAAAAAAACAGTCACCGCCACCTGATAAGGTGGAAACGGTGGCTGTTTTTTTGTGTGGTTCGAACCGTCAAGGAAAATAACCGGACTTTGAAGTTTAGGGAATGTGAGTTTGAAGAGGATTGACAGAAAAAATACTTTGAACCCATCTCATTGGAGATGGGTTTTATGTGGATCGAGAAAGAACAAAAAAACCGGGGTTTTCCCGGTTCCAGACCAACTATCCATCGGAGGGTATACTACGGTTAGATTCACTATGAATAACCATTCCTTTAGAATTGACTGCGTCAAATGGGGCGGAAAAGAAAGTGATCGCAAACAAGAATACAAAACTAAGAAGAAACCTACTCCAATTCTTCAATTTTAATGCCCTCCTTTTGATATAACTCCTTCTGTATTCTATACATATTTCTAAGTGTTGCCAGAAATTCCTCCTCGTCGTTATTTTCCAAACATTGAGTTAGTTCGAAGAGTGCAATGTATTCTTTATTTTTAAGTTGATATTTTCGAGCTAATTCTGCAGCCTGCTTGTAGTGTTTGATCGCCTCATGGTAATCTTTCAGTTGTTTGTGGTAATATCCCATAGTAATTAAAGCATACACAAGACGAAGAATATCATGTGACTCTTCTCCGATATGGATAGCCTTTTGAATGTAATCTCTGGCTTCTTCCCATCTTTCCTGTTGTAAATAAAGTATACCCAAACGAGTATAGGCTGTGGACACTATTTCCTTATTCGGAAACTTCTCTTCCATTTTCAAAGCTACTTCAAAACAAGATTCCGCTTCTGGCCAACGCTTCATTGCCATATATGTACTTCCGGTTACAATCCAGAGATCGAATTTGCGGGCATTTTCATGTGTCAAGCGTGCTTTTTCCAATCCTTCTTTGGCTATTTGCAATGCGGTATCATAATCTTTAATCCTTCGGAGTAGCTCGGCTCGTAACCAGTAGAAACCGAGGATGACCTCCACTTGCTCGATTTCAGGGATATATCCCCAGGAATCCTGAATCACCTTAAGGGCTTCAACTGGACGACCCATCTTCTCTAGAAACATAGCTTTGTTTTGTAGAAGTACATACTTGTATTGTCTCCGCTCTCCCTCATCGACAAATGCATCCAATCCACTGTTCGTGTAGGTGATCGCTTGTTCCAGATTATTTTGGTAATAACTGCATAAGGAAAGACCTGTGAAGCTGGCAGCTTCAATATTACTGCGACTGCTGTATGTTGTATGGATTTGATCCAAGCGAATCGCATCAAAAAATGCTCTTTCTGCTTGTCTCCACTTTTTCAGACTGTTAAAGCATTTGCCTTTGATCAGATAGGCGTAAGCTGCTAGAGGATGTTGGTCTTCAAGTTGCATTTGATTTAATTTTTCCAGTGCATGTTCAGAAAAGCCGTTGTCTCTGAGTGATTCAATGGTGAATAGGTTGAACTTATCTTGTTCCAATTCTTTCTTCTGATCTAGGATGAGCTCTGGAAGTTTGTCGATTGATATCCCCAGCTTGTCCAAGAGATAGTACATTTTCTCTTGTTTAACATGGGAAACCCCTCGTTCCAAATTACTGACTGTTGCTGTTGAAATATTTTCGTCTGAAATATCCTCCAATCTTAGTCCTCTTTCTTTTCTTACTCTCCTGATGATTTCGCCGACTTCAATCAAACCAAGTGGCTTCATTATTATTCCTCCCTTAGGCTAGGGCATTTTCCAAAATTATATAACAGATGATGATAAAAGAAAAGCGGTTACTTTATAGATTTTTTGTTTATCAAAAGTGGTTTTTATCCTTATTCGCACGGAACTTTAAGAAATTTAAATCCGTTGAAAGGTTGAACTGAATAATTCATGTCGATTTTGAACTTATTGTGTCGAACTTTTAAAAAATAGGATTTGGAGAGAAAACAGTTGTCTCATACTGAGTTTGACGAAAAAAGATGAGCAGGGTCTCTAATTAGTAGTTCATCCCCAAACAGCTAAGATCCTTTATCCTTATACAACGTCACCCCTTTTTCTCGACAAAACTGATCCACATCTTTCTCAAAGGTGCACAGAAATTCCCGAGTGTTTACCTTGCTTCGGGTTAGTTCCCGGTCATAGAAACGAACCCGGATCTTGCCATCCGTTATCTCCTGTACCGCATCCGCTCCCAGACGATCCTGCAAATAGTCCATCACCCACTCCAGTGGCACATGAGCTTTAAACTCCTCCACCAATCGGGTCACTTCGTCTTTGGTCTTCAGTGTATAAAGCGAATCCTCCACCCGTTCATACAGCGGACGGGGACGATACAGATAGGCAGGATGACCCATGAAGGCAGTTAAGCGATCCGACATCCACAATTCTTCTATGGCGGGCAGACTGGCTACATCAGTGAATACTTCCAACAGCTCCTGCGTTCTCCGTTCATTCAAGGCAGGATCATCCGTTTGAAAGTATTTCAGATCATCATATTCTTCGACTCTCAACATTTTCTTATATACATCCAGCCGATTCACATAGATTTCATCGGACACCATAGGATTGAAGAATGTAACATCATATATTTCATAGCGATTTCGATCACCCAAAACCTCATCCCTGATCTTTTCAATGGAACCGACATCTTTCAAACCCTCATCATAGCTAAATAAAGCTCCCCTTAGCCATTCCACCTGACCCCAGTGCTTCATGAGGATTTCCGTCACATCCAACCCGACCTGCATATAATCTTCCTTCAAATAGGAACCCCAAAAGGAATACATCAGCCATCTCTCGATTTCTTCCATAACTTTTACCCTCCCCAATCAATCCGGCGATATTTCACCGTGATACGGAGTTGCAATTCTCCAGAAAAAAAAGGACGAACAAGGATCAAAGTCCCCGTTCGTCCCCAAACAACTAAGATCCTTCCCCTTTATACAACGTCACCCCTTTTTCCTGACAAAACCGATCCACATCTTTCTCAAAGGTGCGCAGAAATTCCCGGGTGTTCACTTTGCTTTTGGTCAGCTCCCGGTCATAGAAGCGAACCAGGATTTTGCCATCCACCATCTCCTGTACCGCATCCGCTCCCAGACGATCCTGTAAATAATCGATCACCCACTCCAGTGGCACAAGGGCTTTAAACTCCTCCATCAACCGGGCCACCTCATCTTTGGTCTTCAGCGTATACAGGGTATGCTCCACCCGTTCATACAGCGGGCGGGGACGATACAGATAGGCGGGATGGC
>NZ_JBNPXF010000010.1:0-105165 GCF_050433445.1 Kroppenstedtia sanguinis
TTGAGGATGCGCCACAGGCACTACAATCTGAAATTGAGGATGCGCCACAGGCACTACAATCTGAAATTGAGGATGCGCCACAGGCACTACAATCTGAAATTGAGGATGCGCCACAGGCACTACAATCTCGATGGGCTGAAGCCCTGAGATAGAGGTATCATCCTGCCCGGCGTAGAAGTTTTATGAGTAGGCGTTTAGGGGCAACCATCCTCCTGGTGTAGCTGACCTCCCGGCTTTGCCCCGGCCCGAGGGTCAGATTTCGAAGCGGTCCGTCTCTACTGCTTTGCAGGAGGGCATGGTCGCGTGGTAGCACAGGGTCTCCCCATCTGAAATATGAATAATCAACACGCCTGACAAAAAGATACCGGTGCCCCTTCAGACTCTGTTGAAGGGGCACTCACAGGGAGATGGGAGAAATGGCGGGAAAAATACGAATAGGCATTGATCGGGAGTGGCGGCATCGCCGGCGCACATACTGCGGCATATCAAAAAATGGACGACGTGGAAGTGGTGGCTGTAGCGGATGTGGTGCCGGGAAAAGCCGCAGAATTTATTCAGCGGTTCAATTTAGGGAATGCAGAGGCCTTTGATGACCATCAGAAACTGCTCCAGCTGGTCTGGATGGTGTCAGTATTTGTACACCCAATATTGCTCATCATCAAACAAGTGTCGATGCACTACAAGCCGGAAAACACGTTTTGGTGGAAAAACCGATGGCGGTTACATTGGAGCAGGCGGTGGAGATGGTGGAAGCGGAAAAGAAATCGGGTAAGATTCTCACCGTCGGTTTCCAACCGCGTTATGATCCCAATATGAAAACGGTGAAGGAGATTGTCGGATCAGGAAAGCTGGGCGATATTTATTATGTGCAAACAGGAGGCGGGCGTCGGCGTGGGATGCCAGGAGGAACCTTTATTCGTAAGGACCTTGCAGGCGCCGGAGCCATGGCGGATATTGGTTGTTATTCCTTGGACATGGCTTTGAATGCACTTGGTTATCCCAATCCGCTTTCGGTTACTGCCAGTATTTCAAACCATTTTGGCACAAGCCCGACTTATCATAAGGAAGCAGATCAGTTTGATGTAGAAGACTTCGGAGCAGCTTTTATCCGTTTGGAAGGTGGCATCGCACTCGATTTTAAGATTTCTTGGGCGATGCATATGGATACTTTAGGTGCGACCCAATTCCTCGGCAAAGACGGGGGTCTGAAAGTCACGCCTGCCGGCAGCGGGCCGTGGAGTGGAGTTTGGGATGGAGGAGTCGGTTCAATTACGCTTTTCCATGATGTTTTGGGACGACTTTCGGAAACATCGATTCCAGTCGAGCAACATCAACTTGATATTTTCTATGAAAAGGTTCGGGATTTTGTTGTGGCAATAAAAGAAAACAAACCGGCTCCCATTCCAAGTAAACAAATTTTGAAAAATCAAGCGATCATTGATGGTATTTTTCAATCTGCTGAAATAAGACGAGAAGTCGAAATCCTTCTCCCTGAGGTTTAAGACAAACACCCTTAGGAGGATGAAAAAGCCAAATGAGATCCAAATGATTGGGAGACTGTTCCTCGTTGCTTTACAAGGGAACAGTCGGTTGTTTTATTGTGGAAACGGAGTGGTGCGAAGAAATTTTGAGAAACGGAATGGGTAAATCAACCGTTCACACTGGTGAACCTCCAAAGGAGATAAAAAGGAGGTGCTGATGTTTAGACCTTGGAGGAGAAGGAAAAACTCTTAAGATTGAAGGACTTTGAATTGGACAAGGAGTGATTACGATCCCTGGAGCCCAACCCATGCAACCCGATTGGATGAATCAATTGTTTATCCCTTTGGGAGCGGATCTGGTCCTGTTTATTGTAAAAGCCTTGATTGTCGTTTTCTTGGCATCCTGGCTACTCAATAAGTATGTTAAACCCTTTTTTCCGAAGCGCTCGGAATCGGTAGTGGAGGAACAAAAGGTAGAGGAACAAAAGGCGAAGGAACAAGGTACGAATTCATAATTGGAGAACAAGTTATGGCTGCTGGCGAGCAAAAGGTCAGCGGCTGTTTTTATTTGATATCAGGGCTGTTGATTAACCAGAAAATGGGCGGCGGAAGGGAGTCGTGTGCTGCCAAAGCGACCTTTGCGCCATGGGCACTACAATTTGAAGTTAAGGATGCGCCACAGGCACTACAATCTCGATGGGCTGAAGCCCTGGAATAAAGGTAGCCATCCTACCCAGCGGAGAATCTGGAGGGAGGGCGTTTAGGGGCAACCTCTTCCCTGTGTTGCTTCCGTAAGGCTTTGCCCCTGCCCGATGGTCAGATTTGGAGCGGCCAGTTTTCACTTCCTTGCCGGATGGCAACGGTCGCGTGGGTGAACACGATCTCCCCACCCAAAATATGGCTAATCAACACGCCTGATTTGATATATAGAACTCACTGTGGTCGTGTCCGGTTCTTTTCCAATTCAAGTTTGACAAAGGGATGGGATTCTTGTGTTAAAAAAATAGGTTGGCTGAAATAACAAAACAGAGGAAGCCGATGGTCTTTTCAAATGGTTGCCGTCAGAAAAGGCGAGAAGTTCGCCATTTCAAGGCGGAGGTTCGCGTTTTAGTCGTTGTCGGTCTTTCGCATTCTGTGTCATAATAGGTCTAGGGTACACATCGGATGAGCCATACCGGAACCCCGTGATATAAAAGGAACGTTACTGCACCCAGCGGAAGTCTCCCGCGGTGCCTACTTAGTGAAAAAATTTATGCACTTTTAATTGGGAGGAACGATCTATGAAATCCACGGGTAATGTGGAGGGTCGGTATTATGAGCGCTATCAGGTGGAAGACGTCCTGACGTTCTTCTCCGGTCAACTGATCTCGGCCAAATCGGCGGACGGGATGCAGGTTCTACTCCAGGAGATTTCTCTTAAGGAGCCATTACCCCCAGGTGTGGAAAAAACGTTGACCAACCTGGAAAATGAGCATTTGGCACCGATTTTGGATGTCATTGAGGAACCGGATCGGATTGTCCTAGTCCATCCTCCGTTGACCGGTGAACCACTTTCACTGATGATTCGGCCGCGGCAGGGGATGGAGCCGGCTCAGGCCCTTTCAGTCTATCGTCAATTGTTGCGGACCACAGTTCGGTTGTCCAAGCTTTCGATCCCCCTTTATACAACATTGGATCCACGGAATATCATTATGGAGGGATCGGAACTCTTTGTGCTGTTTGTCAGTTTTGAAAAGATGACCAAAATGGAAGACGATGTGAAATGGCGTTTTCTTCTTCATTTTTTGCTTACGGGCTTCCGACTGGATAGATGGCCTGAAGATCCCGAATCGGAACGCAGTATCCGGGAACTCCCCAAACCGATGAAGGATCTGGTGTTGAAGGCGATGGATCCGGAACAATCCATGGAACAGGTATTGGAGGCGGCGGAAAAAACAGTTCCCCCGAAAACGGAAAAGGAAACTTCCAAAAAAGGAATCTCTTCTACCCGCAAGTGGGTCTATCCGGGAATTGCTATGGTTTTGCTGGTGGCAGGTGTGGTCGCAGGCAACCAGTACATACTTAATAACCAGGGGGCCGCAGCGGATCAAGAGGACAAGGAGAAACAATTAAGCATCAAAGGAAAAGGTACATACTCAAATGTCTCCTTCGCGAAGGATCAAGCGACTACAAAGGCTCTACCCCCCTCTATAGATACTTCATTCCGATTGACTGGCGAGTTTTCCCAAAAGGAGAACAAGCCTTTTTCCCTGTCGGTGGTTTCCGAGAATGTGGAGTCGGATTTCGGCGTTCGCATTAGCGGGAAGGGAAGGGTCCATCTGTTTCAGTATGTAAATGGAGAGACTTTTAAATTGGCGGATTCGGGAGACAGTTTCTCGATTCAACCCGACAAAAAGTATCAACTGGAAGTGATCTATCTACCAGGCCAACCTTTCCGGATCTCCCTCTCGGAAAAGGGAAGTTCCTCAAAGTGGGTGGCAGTGGGGCAAGTACCGGTGGATTCCGTGTTCAAGGTAGAGATGAAGGGGATGAAAGGGACTCAGTTTGCAAATCCCGAAATCGCCCAGATCGATTCAGAACCTAAGTCTTTGGCCGGTTGGATGGAAGGGCAGCCCTGGGTGTTAGTCGACGGCGACGGAATATTACATCCGGATCGCTTTGAAGTGGGGTCCAATGCACGAGTTCATATGGATCAAGAACAGTCTTCTTTTTCTTTCAAGCGTGGGGAGGACTTTGACGGGGACCCGCTTCGGTTGGAGTTGGAGAGTGTGACTGGGGAGCATTATACACTTTCCTGGATGAAAAACGGGCTGATTGAATTATCTCGAGTCGGCTATGAAACGGAAAAGCTGGGAGCCAGCTATCTGGGTACAAAGTGGGATCCCACAAAAGACTCCGGAGTCGCTATCACCAGTGATTCTAGTGAGTTTTCTATTGAGTTGACTCATCAGGATGTGAAGCGGAAGATTGAGACGCATCCGGACAAACCGGTCTCCCTCCGGAAGATCTCCATCGTGACTCAATCAGAAATCACTTTGATGAAGGAGAAATCTGATTCTCCGGAAACTGGCATTCATAGTTGAATCATCTCATAAATGTGAAAAACGCCCGATCCTGTGATCAGGGCGTTCTTTTATGGGGGAAAATAAGATCAGCTGGAGATTCGCTTTTCAAAAGCAGTTTGCAATTGGCGGGTCACTTCTCCGGGCAATCCGGAGCCCACTTTGCGGCTATCGATCGATACGACTGGGGTGACCTCCAAGGTGGTCGAGGAGAGAAACACCTCGTCGGCACGGAAGAGTTCTTCTGCGGAAAAAGTTTTCTCCCTTACGGGAATTCCTAATTCCTGGGCCAATTCGATAATGACATCCCGGGTGATTCCGCGGAGGATGAAGTGGTCGGCAGGATGGGTGATGAGCTGACCGTTGTTGACGATGAAAACATTGGTGGAGCTACCTTCTGTCACCTGGCCATCTCGGTGCAGAATGGCTTCCTGACAACCATGATCCACCGCTTTTTGTTTGGCGAGGACAGCTCCCAGCAGATTGAGGGACTTGATATCACAGCGAAGCCAGCGCAGATCCGGTTCCGTAATCGCGCGCACACCTTGTTGGAGGCTTTGCAGGGGGCGGGTGACTACTTGGGTATAGGCGACTAGCCTGGGATACACTTTTTCAGGGAAGGGGTGGTTCCGAGGGGCGGTTCCGCGGCTCACTTGCAAATAGATGGTTCCTTCCTGGAGACGATTTTGACTGACCAATTCTTCCAGCAGAGTGTCTAGACGTTCCAGGGGAAAAGGGAGAGAAAGTCCAATTTCATTGGCGCTTTTCAGCAGACGGCTCAGGTGTTGATCCTTGCAGAACATTTTTCCGCCGTAAACCCGAATCACTTCATAGACGCCGTCCCCAAACTGATATCCCCGATCTTCGATGTCCACGTGGGCTCGATCTCGAGAGATGAACTGTTCGTCAAACAGAATAACCATGTTATCTTCCTCCCATGTATTTGCACAAGTTAGAATTAGTGTGACTGATCGGCGGCAAATTGACAAGCAGTACTTTCTTAAAATCGGAAAAGGCAAACCTGAATAAAGGGGCTGAGGAATCAAGAGACCCGTGGTGTCCACTCGATCTTCAACCGACGGGCCTTATCGATGAAATTCAGATTTTATTCTATATATAGTAGTGGTATAATGTAGTCAAGTCTACATATTGCGATTTTCATCGTAGCTGAATACATCCAGTCAGTCGCAAAAGAGGGGGAGATGAGTTTTGAAGATCCAACGGTATTTTACTCGCAAGGGCGATGATCCCTTCAATAGCGTCGAGTATGTGAAACGGGATTGCCGCATCACCAATCCTGACGGATCGGTTGTTTTTGAAATGAAAGGGGCGGAAGTTCCGAAACAGTGGTCCCAAGTGGCCGCAGATATCATGATTTCAAAGTATTTCCGGAAGGCGGGGGTTCCCCAGACTGATGAAAATGGGACTCCGCTCATAGATGAAAACGGGAAGCCGGTCACCGGCCCGGAACGAAGTGTTCGCCAGGTGATTCACCGGCTCGCCGGTTGCTGGCGTGAGTGGGGTGAAAATAACGGGTATTTTGATACAAAAGAGGATGCCAAGGCTTTCTACGATGAGTTGGTTTATATGTTACTCCATCAGATGGCAGCCCCTAACTCCCCCCAGTGGTTCAACACCGGGCTGGCTTTTGCCTACGGGATCACTGGTAAAGCCCAAGGGCACTACTATGTGGATCCGGAGACGGAGGAGTTGCGTCGGGGAGAAGATGCTTACAGCCGTCCCCAACCCCATGCCTGCTTTATCCAGTCGGTGGACGATGATTTGGTGAACGAAGGCGGGATTATGGATCTCTGGGTGCGGGAAGCCCGTCTCTTTAAATACGGCAGTGGGACAGGCACTAATTTTTCCAATATCCGTGGGAAAGGAGAACCTCTCTCCGGGGGAGGGACGTCTTCGGGACTGCTCTCTTTCCTGAAGATCGGCGATCGGGCTGCCGGTGCTATCAAGTCCGGAGGAACGACTCGTCGGGCTGCGAAGATGGTCACCTTGGATCTGGATCATCCCGATGTGGAAGAATTTATCAACTGGAAGGCCAATGAAGAGAAAAAAGTGCGGACGCTGATCGAAGCAGGCTATGATCCATCCTTTAATGGAGAAGCCTACGAGACGATCTCTGGGCAAAATTCCAACAACTCCGTCCGGGTTCCCAATGAATTTTTCCGGGTGCTAGATGAGGAGGGAGGATGGGATCTGATTCGCCGGACGGATGGGGAAGTGAGCAAGACCGTGCCAGCCAAAGATCTCTGGAAACAAATCTCAGAGGCGGCCTGGGAGTGCGCGGATCCCGGTCTTCAATATGACGGGACGATCAATGAATGGCACACCTCACCTGCTGGCATGGATGGTCAACTGGGGGCCCGCCACAACCGGATCAATGGCTCCAACCCTTGCAGTGAGTATATGTTCCTGGACAATACAGCCTGCAACCTGGCCTCCCTGAATTTGCTGAAATTCTACGATGTAGAGAATACCCAATTTGACATACCGGCGCTGAAGCATGCTTCCCGTCTCTGGACGGTGGTGCTGGAGATCTCTGTATTGATGGCTCAGTATCCCTCCCAGGAGATCGCGCGGCTGTCTTATGAGTATCGCACACTGGGATTGGGTTATGCCAATATCGGTACCGTTTTGATGGTATCGGGAATCCCTTATGACTCCGATGAAGCTTTGGCGATCACAGGAGCGGTGACAGCGATCATGACTGGAACCGCCTATGCCACTTCGGCGGAGATGGCCCGGGAACTGGGGCCTTTCAAGGCGTTCCCTCTCAACCGGGAGCATATGCTCCGTGTGATTCGCAATCACCGCCGGGCAGCCTATAATGTGGCTGGTGAAGAGTACGAAGGTCTGACAGTGCCACCCATGGGAATTCACCCCACCCACTGTCCGCCGGATCTGCTGGAGGCGGCACGATGGAGCTGGGATGAAGCACTGGAATTGGGGCAGAAGCATGGCTATCGCAACGCTCAGTCGACACTGCTGGCCCCGACGGGCACCATCGGCTTGCTGATGGACTGCGACACGACAGGAGTGGAACCCGATTTCGCCCTGGTCAAGTTTAAAAAGCTGGCTGGCGGTGGATATTTCAAGATCGCCAACCAGTCGATCCAACCGGCTCTGAAGAACCTGGGTTACTCTGAAGACGAAATCCGGGAGATTTTGACCTATGTCACCGGAACCCTCAGCCTGACCGACGCTCCCCATATCAATCGGGAGACATTGAAGGAAAAAGGATTGACTGATACGGAGTTAGACCGGGTGGAAGAAGTGTTGCCCACGGTCTTTGAATTCTCCTTTGCCTTCAACCCGTGGACGTTGGGTGAGGAGTGTATCCAACGACTCGGTTTTGAGCCGGAAGAAGTGCAATCTCCAGATTTCAACTTCCTGCAGGCGATCGGATTTACACGGGCCCAGATCGAAGAGGCGAATGATACAGTTTGCGGGATGATGACTACCGAAGGAGCTCCCCATCTGAAAGAGGAGCATTATCCGGTCTTCGATACCGCCAATCCCTGTGGAAAGCACGGAAAACGGTTCATCCATTACATGGGGCATCTGCGGATGATGGCTGCGGCTCAACCGTTCCTCTCTGGAGCGATCTCCAAGACGATCAACATGCCTGGGGATTCCACTGTGGAAGATATCCAGCATGCCTATCATGAAGGGTGGAGCCTGGGTCTGAAAGCAGTGGCTCTGTATCGGGACGGATCCAAAAGCTCTCAGCCCTTGAATTCCCGCGGGGATGACCAAGGGGACGGAGAGGAAGCGGAGGCGGATCCCGAGGATCAGCTGGAGATGGCGGGATCTCTGACAGCTGCGACTTCCGGTTTGAAGGAAGTGTATGCCAATGGACATGTTCCCAGTGTGCGGCGCCGTTTACCGAAAAAACGAGGCGGAATCACCCAGGAAGCCCGGGTAGCCGGTCAAAAAATCTTTGTCCGCACCGGTGAATATGAAGATGGCTCCCTGGGCGAGATCTTTATCGATATGCACAAAGCTGGAAGCACGATGCGTGGGATGCTGGATGCCTTCGCTGTGGCAGTCTCCTTAGGATTGCAATATGGGGTTCCTTTGGAAAAGTACATTAACTCCATGACCTTCACTCGCTTTGAACCGGCGGGAACCGTCAATCATCCTAACATCAAAATGTCCACTTCCGTCATCGATTATGTGTTCCGCCTGCTCGGGATGGAGTATCTGGGACGAACTGACTTTGTTCAGCTTCCCCCGAAACAGGAAGAACTTCGCATCTATGCAAACCGGCGGAAGCGGGAGCAGGTGGAGACAGAAGAAAAGAAAGAGAGAGCCGCTACTCCGCGGCATGCCAACACGGAGTTGGAACAAGCTTTCCAAGAAGTTACCGGAAGTCGGGAGACACCCCAGGACAACCTGGAGGCGATCCGTGCCTCTAGTGGTGCCCCGATCTGTGTCGAATGCGGTGGGATGACCAAACGCAATGGCTCCTGCTATGTCTGTTTGGATTGTGGATCCACTACTGGCTGTTCCTGATGGGTATAAAGAAGTCCCGCATCTTGTTGGATGCGGGGCCTTTTTTATTCAGGAATGGATCACTCTCCACAACGTACGAGCGATCACCTCATGTCCCTTTCTGTTGGGATGGACGGGTCGATGACCGATCAGGGGGATATCGGAGATGGTTCCATTCCGATAACCGTGAATCAGTTTTGCTTCCCTGCCCAGAAAGGCCGAATGGATATCCACTAGAGGGACTCCCCACCCCTGGCATACCCCGCCGAGCACCTGATTAAATGCTCCTACCCACTGGCGGGCAAATCCGGAGTTTGGAAAAGGATTATACAGATTACAGACGAGAAACGGGCGGGAACGGGCCCAATGAATCCAGGCAAAGATTTGATCCATATGGTGGGAGTATTGAGTCAGCGCTTGTTCATACAAGTAAGGGGTTGTGGACATCATGCCCTTGATATACGTAAAGATCAGATCATTGCCACCGATCCACAAGGTTAACAGATCCGCCTGGCCCACCGCCTGCAACAGACGGGGCGAACGAGCGAGTCGAAGGAGGAGCCGGCGGCTGGTCCATCCCTTGCGGCTTACGTTCAGGAGGCGGAAGGAGGCATGTTCCTTGTGGAGGCCGTAGGACAGTAGATTGACATAGCCACGTGTGCGGGGAGCCGAATAACCTTCTGTAATGGAATCTCCCAGAGCTGTATATAGGAACTTTCCGGAAGGCGTCGTCAACAGTGTCCCCCTTCGTCAGTTGATCATAGTTATGTCTATTCACGACGAGAGAGGGAAGGAAGGGCGTATTCCTTTGGGAGTGTCATATTTCTCATGATATAATGGGGTTCGTTCTGCGAGGGGTCAGTGGATGACAGAAAAGGATGTGACCGATCATGGGCATTTATGCGATCAGCGATCTTCACCTTTCTTTTAACAAAGTGGTGGGTTTGTACGATGTCAATTTTGAACAGGATATCGATAAACCGATGGATAAATTTGGCTGGACGCGTCATTATGAACAGATCAGGGATCACTGGTTGGAAGTGGTGAGCCCTGAAGATACGGTGTTGATCCCGGGGGATATCAGTTGGGCACTCAAATTGGACCAGGCACGCTATGATTTTGAGTGGATTCATGCGTTGCCGGGTAACAAAGTTCTATCACCCGGAAATCATTGTTATTATGCCCAGAGTAAAAAAAAGGTGAGAGAGACTCTCCCCTCTGGAATGAAGTGGGTGGACGCCGATTATACCCTGGTGGAAGAGTATGCGGTGGTGGGCACCCGGGGTTGGAATTTGCCGGGGGATTCCACCTGGGATGAGGCGTCGGATCGGAAGATTTATGACCGACAAGTGGGCCGCCTGCGACTGGCGTTGGAGTCGGCTTGCAGAGAGCATCCGGATAAAGAGAGAATCGCTATGTTACATTTTCCCCCAGTGACTGCCCGAGTGAATACATCCGATTTTATGGAGTTGCTCCAGGAATATGAGGTGAAAGTCTGTATTTATGGTCACCTTCACGGGCGTGCCCACCGAGATGCGGTGGAAGGGAGAGTCGAGGGTGTGCAATTGAAGCTGGTCTCTTGTGATTATCTGAATTACAAACCGATCCCTCTACCTTTATGAATATAGCAACACTCCCCCTCTGACTGACAGAGGGGGAGTGTTTTAATCCAGCAGATCTGTTTGAAGATGTTTCCTCACAGCCTTTTCCAGACGGCCGCTCTGGATTAATTCGGCAGCTTTTTCCACATCTGTGTGCCCGACCCGGTCGTCGGTCAAAGGGGGAATCTGCTCCCGGATCAGCTGATAGGCCGCTTCCGTCCCCGTACCGAGCCGGCCTTCTCCATATTCTAACGCCTGGGCGGCACACAAGTATTCCACCGCTAATGTACGGGTTACATTTTGGATGACGGTGCGCAGTTTACGAGCGGCGATAGAACCCATGCTGACATGATCTTCCTGATTGGCGGAGGACGGGATGGAATCAACGGATGCAGGATGACAAAGGGTTTTGTTTTCCGAGACTAGGGAAGCGGCCAGGTACTGAAGGATCATATATCCTGAATGGAGCCCGCCGTTACGGGTCAGAAATGCAGGTAATCCGCTCAATTGCGGGTTGACCAGCCGTTCTGTTCTTCGCTCGGAGATACTGGCCAATTCCGCTACGGCGATCGCCAAAAAATCCGCCGCTAGCGCGAGAGGTTGTCCGTGAAAATTGCCTCCGGAAATCACTTGCTCTTCCTCAGGGAACAACAGAGGGTTGTCCGTTGCGGCATTCAGTTCTCGCAGCACTACTTGTTGTACATAGTGATAGGCATCCAAAGAGGCTCCATGTACCTGAGGGATGCAGCGGAGACTGTATGCATCCTGAACCCGTTTTTCACCGGGGAGGGTGGTCCGTTGGCTTCCGGACAGGAGTTGCCTCATTCGGTGGGCGGTTGCGGTCTGTCCCTGTTGTCCCCTGGCGTGTTGAAGAAGCGGATGAAAGGCATGGGGAATACCGTTAAGGGCTTCCAGAGTCATGGCCGAGATCACGTCTGCTGCCAGCAACAGTCGATGGGTATCCAGAATCGACAATGCGGTCAGGCTGGCCATCATCTGGGTGCCATTGATCAATGCCAGCCCTTCCTTCGCTTCCAACTGAACCGGTGAGATCCCGGCTTGCTCCAGTGCGGTGGCCGCATCCATCCGTTGGCCGTGTCGCAGGACCTCTCCTTCCCCCAGGAGAGGCAGGGACATATGGGCAAGGGGGGCTAGGTCCCCACTGGCTCCCAGAGACCCTTGGGAAGGGATGATGGGATGGATGTGGTGGTTCAGCAACTGGATTAGGGTTTCCACTGTGACCGGTCGGATCCCCGAATACCCTTTGGCCAAAGCATTGGCCCGCAAAAGCATCATTCCCCGAACGGTCTCTTTATCCAAGGGATCCCCGGCTCCACAAGCGTGACTGCGAATCAAGTTAATCTGCAGTTCTGCCGATTGGGAGCGATCGATCAGAGTATCGCTGAATTTCCCAAATCCGGTAGTGATGCCGTAGACGGTTCGGCCGTCCTGAACCAGGGATTCCACTGTAGACCGGGAGCGGATCATCTTTGCGACAGCATTTTCGGACAGGGAGACGGGAGCACCGAACCGGACTACTTGTTCAAATGATTGTAGAGTGAGATCTTCTCCGTTTAGGGAGATCGTGGATGGCGATGTTGACATATTGCTTTCCTCCTTTAGCTGAAAAAAGTCCAAGCAAAAAGGGGAGCCGGGATCGACCGGTTCCCCTTTTTGCTTGGAGAGATCAACTGATGTAATGAAATAAGCAACTTGTTTTTTTTACCGGTAAGCACCGGCCTGTGAACTTGGATCCCTTTGTACATGGGTTGCCTCCGGGTGTCCATCGTATCTGCAAACCGAAAATAGGCAGAAACGACGGGATATAGATCGGGTGCGACAGAAGCCACACTTGAATAGCATATCTTTGACACCCCCACCACACCTGAAGGGGAGAGGGCTTGTTTTTGGCACGCGTTTAGGGTGGCTCACTGGGTGATTTTTAGCACCTGAACGGATCTGCCACACCTCCTCTTTAGTTTAACCATGGAACACGCGTTTGTAAATGGGTGTGGATTTCAGGGCGCAAGTAGCGCAGAACTTCTGTTTTCACTTCATACGTCCCCTGGGAGTTTTTTATAACTGCACACTGAGGAGAGGATTTTATGAATTGTCCCCAACGCAATATCCTGAAAAACGGCGGCTTTCAAAGCGGGTTGTCATCCTGGCAGGGAAAAGGAGTCCAGTTGGCTCCCAATCCGATACGCCGTGGGGATGTGTCTGTTCGATTAGAGAATGAGGGATTGCTGTACCAATACGTCCCAGGTCCTTTTCGCAGTAATTGCAGCTATTATCTCTATTTTCGCATCTATAATAACCGGCGTTCTTTGAAGCCGCCTCTCGTATTGGTCAGTGTGGCCTATATGGACCGCAATAAAAAGCTGTTGCGGACCACGCCAGTGTTGGTGGAACCCCCCTACACCCAGGAAGCTCATTTCAGTTCCTATTTTTCCATTGTTCCCCCCCCGCCGGTAGCCACCCAATATACTGCAGTCATCTTCCAAGTGCAAAAGGGTTCAGTTCTTGTGGATTATATTGCTTTAACGCCTCATGATGTATGAGCTGGGGGCCACTCTTAGGAGTGCCCCAGATTCCTGTGGGACCCCGGGGCGACGCCTTGACTTCTGGGAAAACTCAGAACATCAGTTTGCAAACTTTTTGGCCACTGGATACAATGAAATGAAGGAATTTTAAGTGCCTGAGTCGAATGGTTCACTACATATCCTCATTAGAGAATAACCATGTCATGTATAATAGGATAGACAGATTATGTGAGGCCCAAGTCGGAGCCACAGGAGATGTACCGATTCGGGATGGCCTGGACAGGAGGAGTTTCATGCCGACGCCAAGTATGGAGGATTACTTGGAAGTGATCTATAAACTGATTGAAAAAAAGGGGTATGCCAGAGTTTCAGATATCGCTGAAGCACTGGAGGTACACCCTTCTTCGGTTACTAAAATGGTACAAAAACTGGATCACAGCCAGTACCTGATTTATGAGAAATACCGGGGCTTGGTTTTGACGCCGAAAGGAAAAAAAATCGGCAAAAGACTGTTGGACCGTCACACGCTTCTTGAAGAATTCTTACGGATTATTGGTGTGGATGAAAGCCGGATTTACGAGGATGTGGAGGGAATAGAACACCACCTCAGTTGGGATTCCATCAACAATATCGAATACTTGGTGGAGTATTTCCAAAAGAATCCGGCGCGTGTAAGAGAATTGCAAGCCTTCAAACAGGAAAATGAGCTGGAGGAAATTGATTCCTGAATAACCCTGTGGTTTTCCATGGGGTTTTTTGCTCTCCAAAAGGCATAAACATGATACAGGGTAGCCCGACTGGTAGCCTAGCCTCTCTAACAATGTTGTGAATAAGTCGTCACAGGTAGGGTGGGGGGGCACATGGTAGGTTTTTGGCTCGTCAGAACTTGGGTACCGAAATGTGAAACCTCATCCCGACCGTCTAAAAGATGTAAATCACAACGCTTCTAAGGGGGTGATCCGGATTTTTGCCGATGCAGTGTTGGAAGGAGGAGGGATCAAAGCTTTTGGATTGGTGGGGGCTTTAAGTGTGGCCGAAGAAAAAGGATATGAGTGGAAACGACTGGCTGGAACCTCGGCTGGGTCTCTGGTCGCCGCTCTGCTGGCAGCAGGGTACCGAAGCGAGGAATTATACCGAGCGATGGAGGAGTATGATTTTACTCTGCTGACGGCGACGACGTGGTACCATCGTCTTCCCTATCTCGGCCCGAGCATTCGCCTATGGGTGAAAAAGGGGTTATACTCTGGCCGCCCCTTGGAACGGTGGGTCGGGGAAATGCTGGCCAAAAAAAATGTTTACACATTTGCCGATTTGAAGGAACGGAAGCTTTCGATTATCGCTTCAGATCTCAGCAGGGGAAGTCTGTTGGTACTTCCCCATGATTTAGAGGAGTATGGAATCCCACCGGAAAAATTATCTGTGGCTCGGGCAGTTTTGATGAGTTGCTCCATCCCTTTCTTTTTCGATCCCGTCCGAGTGCTCCACCAACCTTCCAAACAGACCAGTTATGTGGTGGATGGTGCCGTGCTCAGCAATTTTCCTGTCTGGTTGTTTGATCAAAAAAATCCCCGGTGGCCCACCTTTGGCTTTCGCTTTTTATCAGAGGAAACGGGAGGCCATCCGATCGAAGGTCCCATCTCTTTGTTACGGGCGATGTTTCTGACAATGATGGATGCTCATGATAACCGGCATATCAAGGATCAGGACCGGCTTCGGACGATTCAGGTACCCACCCAAGGGATTAAAATGACTGATTTTGACCTGGATAAAGAGAAGCGGAAGGGATTGTTCGATGCGGGGGTTGAAGCGGCGGAAAATTTCTTTAAACACTGGACATTCAAACAATATTTGGCGCTACGCGGATACGATCGGGGTCCTTCTTGGCGGCTTCATACGTTAGATTCTTAAAGGGGGGTGAAAAATGGGGAGTGGGGGAAAGCAGGCGGGGGAGTTCTCCTACCGGATTTTAACCAACAAAGAGCAGAAAAAATTACCGGGAGATCTCCGCAATTGGCTGGAAGAAGTGAAGCAGAGACGGGGAGTCCATCTCTATCAGCACCGTGGACATCAGTATTTGATGATTTCCGCCGGGATGAAGCCCAATCCGGGACATCGGTTGGAGTTGGTCGGTGTTAAAAAAGAAAGGGGGGAGCCTGGATTTCTCGTTCGTGAAGTGGCTCCCGAACCCGGTAAGATGCATCCCCAGGTGATCAGCTTTCCCTACTTGGTGATCCGTGTCAAAGGTCCTGTCCCAAAGATCCTTCATGCGAATTCCGGGGATATTTTCACCCAGGGAGCGGTTACCGAGGCCGATCCAAAAGCAAAGCAGATCACTGAATCTCCGAAGGACTGAGGTAGCCCTTCGGTTTTCTGTTCTATAGACTGGATGTTCTAGAAACGTTTGTGAAAATGTTGTCACACCCACAGGACACAAAATGCCTGAGGAGAGCGAAGCGATCCCCAGGCTAATTTCATTCAACGCTTTGAAGTTAAGGCATCTTGGTTTTATTCGATGAGCGGTTTCCGTTGCCGTTGATGACGCGAAAACGTCTCTTTTTCCGCTCCCGCAATTTTTCTTTTTGGGTGGTGGCCCTGGATTTCCGGGCCATGGCGGGGGTGGAGGGATGACTCAATCGAATCAGCCATCTGGGCGGGTGACGATATAGGTACCAGATCAGAACCACCGCGGCCAGAATCCCTAAAAAGAGGATCGTATCGGTGATCAACTTGGAAACCAACCCGATTGCGACAAGGGTCAGGATCACGCTGCGCCAAATTTTTGTTTTTGTGCTCAACACGGCGTATCTCCCTCGTTTCATAGAACCCAAATAGTTAACTCGAATGGACAATAGTGGATCCGTGGATCGGTTCTGTGGCCTTTTGATCCAGTTGAACCATTCGGTTGAAGGCGGCGATGGCCACCTCCACCTGATCATCCTCCGGTTGCCGCGTGGTCAATTTCTGAAGCCATAGACCGGGATAGCCGAGCCAGGTGAGGACTGGAACATCCCGGACCGCGTTGGTGATCCGGAGCAGTTCGTAGGAAAGGCCGATCACCACGGGAATCAGAAGCAACCGAGTGAGGACGCGGTCCCAGACGCTGTCGTATGAGAAGAAGGAGTAAAGGATTACCCCTACGATCACAGTCAGAATGATGAAACTGCTACCACAGCGATAGTGAAGTGTCGACTGTTTCTGTACGTTCTTCACTGTTAAGTCTGCCCCGGACTCATAAGCGTTAATCACTTTATGTTCCGCTCCGTGGTATTGAAACAGGCGTTTGATGAGGGGGGTCTGGGAGATGGACAGTAAGTACCCCAACAGGAGAAGTGTCTTGATCGCTCCTTCGATTAGATTCTGCAGGATCAAGTTGGTGACGATCCCATCAAAGAGGATGCTGGCCAAAAACGCGGGTAAAGCGGTGAAAATCATTTTCCCGATCACGAGGGAGAGAACACCGATCGCGGCGACGCCGAGGATCAATTCCAGCCGGGAGGTTGTTTCTTCTACTTCTTCTCCAGGTTCTAAATCATATCGGTCTGTTGCGAATTGAAGGTGGCGGGAGCCGGAGGCGCTAGATTCCACCAAAGCGATCACTCCGCGGATGAAGGGGATTTTTTTCAACAGATTCAAGCGGGTGTGATGGTTACGGGTCTGTTCAAACATCTCGATTTCCCCGTTTTTTCTCCGAATGGCGGTGACTTGGGTGTGGCGTCCGCCGAACATGACACCTTCCACCACTGCCTGACCGCCATATGCCACTGCTTTGGTTTCCATGAAGGTTCCACCTCCTGGTGGGATGTCCTTGGTTTGATGGACTGTTAAGATGTGGTTATACTATTGTAACACAATCTGTCCTTTGATCGCTTGGCTATGCAGGTTACAGGGGTTGAAGCGAGCAGGTATCCTCCATGTTTTCCGGGATTTTGTGGTATAATGGCGAAGGGTGGAAGAGAGGGGAAGGGGGGAATCTCATGACCAAAGTACTCGTTTTGCACGGACCCAATCTGAATGGATTGGGGAAACGGGAACCGGACATTTATGGAGACGGGACACTGACAGAGCTAAACGAGCAACTTCGTAGCAAAGGCAGGGAACTGGGACTGGAGGTGGAGACCTTTCAGTCCAATCATGAAGGGGATCTGATCGATCAAATCCACGGGGCCAATGAAAGGGTCGATGTGTTGGTGATTAACCCCGGTGCATTTACTCACTACAGTTATGCGATCCGGGATGCCCTCGCCTCTGTATCCGTTCCTGCGATTGAAGTACATATTTCCAATGTACATACGAGAGAACCCTTCCGGGAGCACTCTGTCACCGCACCAGTCACACGAGGGCAGATCATCGGATTTGGCTTCCTCAGTTATGAGCTGGCTTTGACCGCAGCTGTCACACTGGTCGGAGAGACTTGAATTCAAGGCTGTCGAAGATGATGGGATAGATCCTGTGCTACCTGTGCGGCGTCTCTGATCCAACCATTCGGTGCAAGGGTTCTCCCAGGATTCAACATAGCTGAATGTCCAGACAGCATCTTCCCCTTCCAAAACGTGGCTAATCAACAGACTTGGATGTAAAAAGGAGCGAAAAATATGGAAAAACGATTGGCTCGATTGCGCCGATTGCTGAAAGAACACGACATCGAAGCCCTGTTGATCTCCCAACCTGCCAATCGCCGGTACTTAACAGGGTTTACCGGTTCTTCCGGCTGGGTGGTGGTGACGCAACAGGAACAGATTTTGATTACGGATTTTCGGTACAGGGGGCAGGTGAAAGATCAAGCACCTCATTTTGAATTTGTGGAACATCAGGGGAATCCCTTTGCCGATATAAAACAGATTCTGGATCGTTCAGGCATCCGCTCCCTCGCCTTTGAGGAAAACCACCTCACTTTCAGCCAGCATCGGAAGCTGATCGAGTCGCTGGAGGGTTTGCAAACGGTCCCCGTATCCGATTTGGTGGAAAGACTGCGGTTGATCAAGGATGAGGAAGAAATCCAACGGATTCGGGACGCTGTTGCCATCTCTGACGGAGCATTTGCACAGATTCTGAAAGAGATTCGTCCCGGAGTGACGGAACGGGATATTTCTCTGCGCCTGGAATTCCTCATGCGGGAGGCGGGGGCGGAATCCTCTTCCTTTGACACGATCATCGCCTCTGGTCCACGCTCTGCTCTGCCCCATGGGGTTGCCAGTGACCGCGTGTTGGAAGCAGGGGATCTGGTCACAATGGATTTCGGTGCTTATTATCAGGGGTATTGCTCTGACATGACCCGAACCGTGATGATTGGAAGTCCCTCAAAGCAGCAACGGGAGATTTACGGGATCGTCCTCGAAGCCCAGAAGCGGGCGATTCAGGCGATCCAAGCCGGAATCAGCGGCAAGGAAGTGGATGCGACGGCAAGAGAGTATATCCGGGACCACGGATATGGGGAAGCCTTCGGCCACGGAACCGGTCATGGATTGGGGTTGGAGCTTCATGAAGGCCCCACCTTATCCTACCGGAATGAAAAGACATTGGAAGCGGGAATGGTGGTCACCGTGGAGCCGGGCATTTACCTGCCAGAGGTGGGCGGCGTCCGGATTGAGGACAATGTTTTGGTCACGGATGAAGGGCATGAAGTGTTGACGAAAAGCCCTAAAGAACTGATACAGATCGATTGATGACAGCAGAGGAGGCACAGATCGATGATTTCTACCAGTGAATTTCGTACCGGTCTTACGATTGAATTAGATGGAGATGTATGGCAAGTCATGGATTTTCAGCATGTCAAACCAGGGAAAGGGGCGGCTTTTGTCCGTTCCAAACTGCGGAATCTCCGCAATGGGAACATCCAGGAGCGTACCTTCCGTGCTGGCGAAAAAATGGCTCGGGCCCATGTGGAGAGCCGCCAGATGCAATTTCTATACGAGAGTGGCGGCGAGTATACCTTTATGGATAATGAGACCTATGATCAAGTGACACTTCCGGCGGGGCGACTGGAGCGGGAAGTCAAGTTTCTCAAGGAGAATATGAACGTCAACTTGGTCATCTATAACGGTGAGACCTTGGGAGTGGACCTTCCCAATACGGTGGAGCTAGAAGTGGTGGAGACCGATCCGGGGATTCGGGGGGATACCGCCACTGGCGGATCGAAACCGGCCAAACTGGAGACTGGTTTGGTGGTGCAGGTTCCTTTGTTTATCAACCAGGGGGACCGACTGATTGTTGACACTCGCAAAGGGGAATATGTCTCCCGAGCCTGAATTTAAAAAACCTGCCGGCATCTGTCGGCAGGTTTTTTATCAAGGCCAGATCCATTGGAATATTTTCATCAAAAAGGCAGTGATTCCCGCTGCCATCAGTGGACCCACAGGAATTCCCCGTAAAAAGAGGATGCCGAATATAGACCCGATCACCAGTCCGATGATCATTTGGGGATCCAGCTTTAAAAGATCCAATCCCTTCCCGTTCATATACGTGGCGATGGCACCTCCAGCGAGGGCCAGGATTCCGGGGACCGAGGTGAATACCTGGAGGACTTCTTTGAGGGAGATGCGTCCGGTAGCGAAGGGGACCAAAACGGCGATGGTCAGGAACAACAGCCCGATCTCCAATCCTCTACGCTCAACGGCGGGAAAAAAACGTTCCAGATGGGTTAATTTTAAGATGAGCAACAAACTGGCAGCAGTCGCGATAATAGGCGAGCGGCCGAGGAGCCCGATGATGATCAACAATACCAACAAGAGATCTGGATTCATACGCATCCCCTGTCCAACTTGGTTATTACAAGATATGTGAGGACAAGGGAGGTTATGAACTTTCATCTGTCATGAAATGATTCGCCCCTGTTGCCAGCGAGGGACGATGTCGTATCGATCCTTCTGCAGACAGTCTAAGAGATCCCGGCGATACCCCCGGGCGATTAAACGTCGCCCGGCCTGACTCATGGTCAAAATTTCGGTAAGATGTTCTCGACAAGAGAGATATCCCAACCGGAGTGCATGGGCCTGATCACTCAATTCAGCGGCGGGATTTATCTCCAAGAGATGGTGGAGGATGCAACCGGCGGCCATCCCATCTTCCAGGGAAAAACCTCCTCGAGTTCCTGCACAGAGAAAGATGACGTCCCGGTGGAGGCCCCGGATGGCTTTTGCGCAGGAGGAGGCATTCAAAAAACAGCCCACCCGGATTTCCGATGCCCGATTCGCTTTTAGAAGAGCCCGGGTTCCATTGGTAGTGGTCATGACAATTCCCTTGTTTTTCACTCGGTCTTTAGAGTAATCCGCTGGTGAATTTCCAAGATCAAACCCTTCCAAGCTTTTGCCGAATCGCTCTCCACCGCTTAACGTCCCGACTGTGGCCAGTTCCCGGGCTTTGGAAACCGTTTCGGCAGGAAGGATGAACAAAGCTCCGTTAGCCAGAGCGGTCACTATACAGCTGGAAGCGCGGAAGACATCAATCATGACGACGGTTCGGTTGACCAATTGGTCGGCGTGGAGATCATCCACGTGGGGGATGATCGAGGCGATCATAGGGTAGCTTCCTCTTGAGGGGAACCAAAGGTGTAAAAGGTGTCGGAACGCAATCCTCTGCGCAGAGATTCCACTGATAAGACTTCATGAGCGGGGATGTTGCCCAGATTGGTGTCAGCACCGAGGAGTTTCAGGAGGGTGATCTGTTGTGCGAGTTGAGGGCATTCCCACCAAATCCGCGAAGGATCCAGCTGTTTTTCCACGCTCAGAACGTAATCGGTGTCCACATCCCCTTTTTCATTAAACATCCCGATATCCCGCCCGGACTCTCTGCCTTCAACGATGATAAATTCTGCTCCATTCTCCCGGTCTTGGTGATAGGTTTCCACTAATTCAGCCACCGGGGTGATGGAGCCTTTTTGTTTTTTGCCGATTTCTGTGATCACCCGGAAAGAAGAGTCCCTGGCTGCTCGGATTGATTCTGAGCGTTGCTCGGGAGACAGTGTGATGGTACCGTCGGAGATCTCCAACCATTGAAATCCGATCTTAAACAGGGTTTCAAAATAGTGGTTCATCCCATCCTGATTATAAGCGACTTCAAAGAACGTGCCTCCGGGGTATAGATGTACATGATATGCTTCGGACAAACGAAGCTTCTCTCGCAACAGGGGGACCGGGGTCAGGCTGATGGTACCAAAACCCAGTTTGATGAAATCGATGTAGTCAGCTGCCAATTCCAGCAGGTCCCTAAAGGCGGAGAGACCCATGCCCTTGTCGATCACCATCGTCAGTCCCCTAGAACGGGGTTTCTCCTGTCTAGTAAGGGAAGGGTCCCGGAGTGGTCGTCCCCAGATCGGTTTTGCTAGTGGCTCCATATGGTTCCTCCTCTTCCTGAGTCATATACTACCCTATGCTATGCAGGAGAAGAGGTACAGGTGCCCGCTACTTTTTTAAGTGGGTCCGAGTCGATTCCGTCTCAAATAAACGCGACTGTGACCATGGGGGCTGCGCAGGCGTTCCGGCTTGCGGATGGCCCAAATCGCCAGGATGCCAGTGATTAAGGCCAATCCGGCATTTCCTAGATACAAGAGATATTTAGCATTGGCTAACGCGCCGAATACCGGGGGCCCCAGAGCAACACCGAGGAAACGGACGCTACCGTAGAAGGAGGTGACAATCCCCCGTTCTTTGGAGCCCACCGCCGACGTGATCAGGGTATTTAAACAGGGGAGAATCAGTCCACTGCCGATTCCGATTCCCACCAGATCTGTGATTAATAAATAGGTGTTGGACAGAAAGGGAACCAGCGCCATCCCGATCGTGACGATAAAGAGCCCAGTAACTATAAAGCGCTTCATGGTTTGGATCTTCTCTTTGACATGGTTTCCAGCCCACAAGGAGACGGAGCTCATCGCCAACAAGGGAATGGCCAGAATCAACCCCTTTATCACTCCCTCAATTCCGTAACGCTTCTCCAGAAAATCAGAGAGGAAAAACAAAACACCAAACAGGATAAACAATGTCAATGCGCCAGCGAGAAAGGTGACCAATAGCCATCTGCCATCTCGTTTCCATGTTTTTATAATGTTATCCTTGTATTTGGAAATGGGTTGAGGGTTCCGGCTTTGCTGCGGTTCTTTAATGAAAAACCAGAGAGCTAGGGCGATGGGGACCGTCAGGATCGGAAATGAGAAGAAAAGAGCATACCAGGTGATCAGAGCGAGCAAGGATCCCAGAATAGGGCTGACCACTTTGCCGAATCCGTTGGCTGCTTCGATTACGCCCAGGGCACTGCTTCGTTCTTCTTTTTTATACAGATCACTCACCAAAGCCATGGCGATCGGGGCTGTCCCTGCGGCTCCGATGCCTTGGATGATTCGCCCTGTCAGCATCAGCCAATAAATCCCTCCGCCCCAAATAGCGGCAAAACCGGTGAGCAATCCCCCGGCTCCATAGAGGAGAAGAGAAGGGGCGATCACCATTTTCCGCCCGTAACGATCTGAAAGGATGCCGCTCAAGGGAATGATGATACCTGCAGGGATGGAAAATAGGGTGATCAACAGACTGACCTGCAACGGACTGATTTTCAAATCCGATTGGATAGTGGGCAGAACGGGAATCAACATGGAATTTCCCAGTACCATGATGATGGGTACCGCACTTAAAATGGAAAGGACGAGTACTTTGCTTTGCTTCTCCTGTTGGTTTTTTCCAGACGCTGTCACATTGTTCACCTCACGACTTATTTCACTTTACTTCGTATAGATTGACCCAAATCCCCGGGAACTATTTTGATGTATGGCGGAGTGAAAAATGGTGAAGATGATAACAGATGTAACCCAACCTGAAGGGATGAGATGTCCATGGAATACCAAACTCATGTTTCATCCAGCCGCCTGCGGAGGGATTTGGCCTTCATCAGTGGACTGTTGGAGGGACAGGGACACGCAGAAGAGACACCTGAGGGGAAAGTTCTGGGGCGTTTGGTTCATGCGTTGGATGATCTGGCACAGGAGAATGAAAAACTGACGGTACGCCTTTCTGAATTGGAAGAGTACGTGGAAGCGGTGGATGAAGACCTGAATGAATTGGAACTGATCTTTTATGATGATGAGGAACTGGAAGACGAAGATATTGGCTTTTGGGAGGTCAAGTGCCCCCATTGCGATGAGTCTGTACTGGTGAACGAGGACGTTTTCGATACCGCCGAAGAGGCGGATCTCATTTGCCCTCGGTGCGACACGGTTCTTCGTGTCAATGATGAAGGAAATATTCAGGGAGAATCCACGTTGATCCAACAGTGATGGAAATCGTTTTTATCGGGCCCCTATGAGGGCCTTTTTTATTTTTAATTTGCTAGATTGAGGCGGCCTTTCATTTTTGCTTGACGGGGGGAATAATGATTGTCCTTTTGCCATATGGATTAGGTAAATCCAGTGTGGACAGGAGGTCAGAGGATGCTCGCTCCCATATTGGAAGTACTCCCTCTGTCCATTCGCGGGTTGATAGAATCCCTTCCCTCCCGGGTGTATGAATCTTTGGAAGAGATTCGGGTGCGTC
Organism: Kroppenstedtia sanguinis; assembly: GCF_050433445.1. Lineage (NCBI taxonomy): Bacteria > Bacillati > Bacillota > Bacilli > Caryophanales > Thermoactinomycetaceae > Kroppenstedtia > Kroppenstedtia sanguinis. Next base: position 23,711 of record NZ_JBNPXF010000010.1, read on the forward strand.
AGGGAAGCCCGTTGGAAGTGGCCACTCCGTTTCAATCCATGTTCCTTAGCCCCCAGGGTCAGGTGGTGACACGAGAGCGGGAGGGGTATCGGCCGGACAGAGAGGACTGTCAGAAGATGCTGAACCTGGTCAGCCGCCATTCGCTGTATGCTCTGGAAGAAGAGTTGCGCAGGGGATACGTCACGATTTCGGGAGGTCACCGTATCGGTTTATCCGGTCGGGTAGTGGTGGAGGCCGGCAGAGTAAAACATATCCGTGATGTCACGGGATTTAATTTGCGTGTGGCCCGCCAGGTGAAGGGAGCCGCGCGGCGATGGCTTCCCCGGATCCTTCCAGGGGGACAGCTGGAAAATATATTGATCATCTCTCCGCCTCAATGTGGTAAAACCACCTTGCTCCGGGATCTGACCCGGATCGTCAGTTCAGGGGAGACGATCCCCTCCCGGAAGGTCGGGGTGGTGGATGAACGCTCGGAGATCGCCGGATGTATGGAGGGAGTTCCCCAACATGATGTAGGTCCCCGGACGGATGTACTGGATGGATGTCCCAAGGCAGAGGGGATGATGATGTTGATTCGTTCGATGTCCCCGGAGCTCCTGGTAGTGGACGAGATCGGCCGACGGGAAGACGGGGAAGCCGTCTTCGAGGCGGTGCACGCTGGTGTTTCTCTCTTTACCACGGCCCATGGAAGTTCGATGGAAGAAGTTTGTCGACGGCCGGGAATCGCTCAATTAGTTCGGGAAGCTGTGTTTGCTCGTTATATTTTGCTAAGCCGAAAACAGGGACCTGGGACGATTGAGGCGATTTATGACCGGGAGCTGAACCTGGTACAGGGATCCAGGGTGGTGAAGAGGGGATGTTGAAAATGATCGGTGCTTGTATGATCCTCCTGTCCACCACGACCTTCGGCTTTCGACAGGCTCGGGCCTATGCGGAACGACCTCGGCAAATCCGGCAAATGCGAGGGGCGCTCTCCCTGATGCGGACGGAAATCTCCTTTGGATCTAGACGGTTGGACCAGATTTGTGAACAGATTGGTCACCGGGAAAAGGAGCCGGTCCGAAGTTTGTATGCCCGCTGCGCACACTATCTCAGGGAGATGGATGGGGTTTCCGCCTTTGAGTGTTGGAAACGGGCGGTGGAAGAGACTTGGCCTGCCACTGAACTGAAACAGTCGGAGAAGGAAGTGATTACAGACTTTGGAAAAACTTTGGGAATCTCCGATCGAGAGGACCAATTGGCCCATCTGGCTCGGACACAGACGCACTTGGAAGTGGAGGAAGGCCGGGCGCGGGAAGAGCAGGAGCGTTACGAGAAGATGTGCAAAAGCCTGGGCATCCTGGGGGGAGCACTGATCGTGATCCTGATTTATTGAAGGCGGGGGGAGAAACCGATGCCTTATAACGTCGACGCCATCTTTCAAATCGCAGGCATAGGCATTGTCGTGGCTATGTTGCACACGGTCTTGAAACAGATGGGAAAAGAGGAATATGCCCAGTGGGTTACGTTGATCGGTTTTATCGTCGTATTGTTCATGGTGGTGGTGTTGGTAGACGATTTGTTTCAAACCATCAAAAACGTGTTTCTATTCTCATAGCAGCGGGGGGCGATCCACTTGGAAATGATCCAGGTGGTGGGCCTTGGATTGATCGCCACCTTCTTGATCCTAGTCATCAAAGAGCAGAAACCGGTGTTCGCCTTCCTGTTGGCCACTTTTACCGGTGTGGTGATCTTCCTCAGCCTGATCGACAAAATTGCTGATGTTCTTGGGATTCTGACCCAACTAGCTGAAAAAGCCCGGGTAAACTCCATGTTCTTGGAAACTGTTTTGAAAATTATCGGCATTGCATATATCGCAGAATTTGGGGCGCAAGTGACCCGAGATGCGGGTCAGGGCTCTATCGCCTCCAAAATCGAGTTGGCTGGAAAAATTTTAATCATGGTGATGGCGATCCCCATTATCACGATGATGATCGAAACTGTAGTGCAAATACTTCCTTCATGAGGATGGTTTCCATGGGTGTTTGGATCCGCCTGCTCAGCCCGGTGTTCCTTCTGCTTGTCCTGTTCCCTCCTCCTGTTGCGATGGCAGAGGAAGGGGGAGGGGTGGAGGACAGGGTGGTTCGAACTCAGCTGGATCAACTTGATACCGAGGAGTTGGAATCTTTCTGGGAGGAGCTGAGGAGGGAATACGGTCGTTATTTCCCCGGAGATCAGCCCCAGGATCTCTTCGATCTGGTGAGTTCCTCCGGCAAAGGGGCTACGGATTGGAAGGCGTATCTGATCGCTTTCGGCAAGTATCTGTTTCAGGAAGTTCTTTATAACGGCAAGCTGTTGGGGACGATTATGGTACTCACCGTATTCAGCATGATTTTGCGAACGTTGCAGTCTGCATTTGAGCGGAACCAAGTGAGCCAGATCGCCTATGCTATCGCTTTTATGGTGATCATCATTCTGGCAATGGACAGTTTCACTGTAGCGGTGGAGGCCGCTCAAACGGCGATCTCCCACATGATCCATATCATGATGGCTTTGGTGCCGTTGATCTTGACATTATTGGCTTCCATGGGAAACCTGGGTGCAGTCGGGATGTTTCATCCGATGGTCGTCCTCATGATCCACCTCATCGGAACCCTGATCCACGCGGTCGTATTCCCCATCCTCTTTTTCTCGGCCATTCTGAGTATTGTCAGTTGCCTGTCCGAGAAGTACAAGGTAAACCAATTGGCAGGATTGTTGAGAAAAGTGAGTGTGGGGATTCTGGGAAGCTTGTTGACCATTTTTTTGGGAATCATTTCGGTGCAGGGAGCTACCGCGGCGGTAGCAGACGGTGTGACCGTTCGGACCGCCAAATATGTCACCGGCAACTTCGTTCCGGTGGTGGGCCGCCTATTTTCTGACGCTGCAGACACCGTGGTGGGCGCCTCTCTGTTGGTGAAAAACTCCATCGGTTTGGTAGGTGTGATTCTCCTCCTACTGATCATCGCGTTTCCGGCTTTGAAAATCCTTTCCCTGGCTCTGGTGTACAGTTTCTCTGCAGCTGTCATGCAACCACTTGGAAATAGCCCGATCATCGAATGTCTCAGCATCATATCCAAGACTTTGCTCTATATTTTCGCCGCCTTGGCTACTGTGGGGATGATGTTTTTCCTGGCGATCACCATCATAGTAGCTTCTGGCAATATCTCGGTGATGATCCGGTAGGTGATACCATGATCGAACTGTTGAGCGGTTGGCTGAAACAAATCGTGGTCCTAGTTTTGCTCGCTGTCTTTATGGATCTCCTTCTGCCCAACAATTCCATGGACAGATATGTCAAGTTGGTCATGGGACTGTTGATCATTTTGGCCATGATTTCTCCGATCTTCCAATGGATTCGTCAAGATTTGGATCTAACCCAACTGACTTTGGATACGGCCCAGACGGAGGAAAAAAAACTTCCCTCTCTGTCCGGGATTCAACAGGAAAGCAAACGTTTGACTCGGACGCAAGACCGATTGGTGCGAGAGGAAGCCCAGCGGCGCCTGGAGCAGACGATTACAACAGAGGTGGAGCAACGCTTCCGGGTAAAAGTAGATCAAATCCGGGTTCAGACCGAGGCAGAGGCAAAAAAAGTCGGGATCTCCCAAGTGTCACTCACGGTGCATCCGGCTGAAAAGGAAGCGAAGGAGGAAATCTCCCCTGTCCAACAGGTGGAAGAAGTCAAACCTGTGAGGATTGATGGAGGCGGGGAGAGGAAGCGTGGAGGTGTGGAGAAGGAAAATTCCTCTTCCACACAGAGCGTGTGGGAGAAGAAAATCACCCGCTACCTGGCGAAAACACTCCAACTCCAGGATAGACAAGTACACGTGGAAGTTCTTCAGGGGAATCAGGGGAGGTGATCGATCGTGTTAAAGCAACTCCTGGATCGAGTGGAAAAATCCCTTGGAGACGGGGGAAACGGTGGAAAACGGGTGAGTGTCTTTCGTTGGTTGATCCTCATCGGGTGTTTCGGGGCGGCTCTCATGATCCTTTCATCTTTCTTCTCGGTTCGTGAAGAGGCGGGTTTGCCTGAAACCCCAACTTTGAAGAAGAGGGAGTCCAAAGAAGTCTGGAACAAAGAGGAAAAAAATATGACGATCAAAGATTATGAATCTCTCTATGAAGCGCGTTTGACCGAGGTATTGAGCAAAATTGTAGGCATCGATGACGTGGCGGTGATGGTGAACCTGGATTCCTCGGAAGAGACCGTGGTGGAGAAAGATGTTCGCAGATCCAATCAAGTGACAGATGAACAAGATCAAAAAGGGGGGACCCGGAAAAGTAATCAGGAAAATTCCGATGCAAAGGTGGTGTTGCGGAGAAACGGGGATGGGGAACAACCGATTGTGCTCAAGAAGTTGAAACCCGAGGTGAGAGGGGTGCTGGTGGTGGCCAGAGGTGCAGAAAATTTGAAAGTCAAAGCGGCTATGATCGAAGCGATCCAACGGGTGCTGGACGTTCCGATGCATCGCATATCCGTAATGCCCAAAGGATGAGGAGGGGAACGGGATGAATATGAACAAACAGACGGTCTGGCTGGTGACGATGCTGACATTGATGGTGGTTTTGTCCGCCTACTATATTGTGACAGGGCCGGTGGAACCGGCAGTGGATCAGACGGTATCGGAGGAGTCGGGGGATATTCAGGTAGAGACACAGGAGAAAGATGACGGGGATAAGAAAGATCATGAAGACAAGACAGATGACGGGAACAAGATCAAAGAGAAAGAAGAGAAGAAAACTGAGGATCAGTCGGCTTCAGCCAAGTCTGACAACGATTACTTTGTGGGCTATCAACTTCAGCGAAGTTCTCTTCGCTCTAAGATGACAGAGGAATATATGAAGGTGCTGACAGATCCCAAAGCATCCAAGAGTTCGTTGAAAGAGGCTCAAAGTAAGATTGACGAACTGATGAAAGTGGACAAATCAGAATCGGTTATGGAAGACTTAATCCGTGAAGAAGGGTTTCGTGATGCGGTGGTGATCACCAACGATGATCACTTTGTCGATGTGATCGTTCAAAGTGAGAAACTGAGCAAAAAACAGGTGGTCAAACTGATTGGGATGGTGAAAAAACAGTTGGGAGTTCCTGCCACGCAAGTTTCCATTGCACATCGGGGCTGAAGGAAAACCCTCCGTGGGAGGGTTCTTTTCTTGCAATCAGGAGAGTTTTCGACCTGAGCCGGATGACAAGATTGATTCCGTGGAATCTAAAACGTACAATGAACATAGTGCAAAAGATAGTGGCAAAAGTGAAATATTCGGGGGGAGGGAAACCTCGTTTTCGGTTGTGCCGTACTGATGAATTGATATAAAATCATACGGGTGGCAGGGGAGTTCGCTGACCTAGCTTGATGGTGTGTGGCAATGAACTCTCTTTATTCAGGAATTAAGGAGGAGTGATTGGACTGTGCCGATGAAGATGCATGAATTGCGGGAACTGATCCGGCTGGTAGATAAGTCTAAAATCGAAGAGTTTGAACTGGAGAATGACGGAACCAAAGTATTGATCAAGAAAGCGCTGCCGGAGAGGCAAGAGGTCGTTGCGGACTCTCCTAGCCTCCAGGTGCAACCTGCGGAGCCAGAGTCAGGAAACCGGGCGGAAGCCGCCCCCGTTGTTTCGGCTACGGAAGGGACTTCTCCTCAGCAGGCGCCTGCGGCCACCAAGGAAGAAGAGGAAAATTTGCATAAGATCGTCTCTCCGATGGTCGGGACTTTTTATCGCGCTCCTTCACCCGATGCGGCCCCTTATGTTAAGGATGGAAGCCAGGTGGATGAGAAGACGGTGGTCTGCATCGTGGAAGCGATGAAATTGATGAACGAAATTGAGGCTGAAGTACGGGGCGAGATCGTTAAAGTACTCGTGAAGAACGGACAACTGGTCGAATACGGTCAGCCGCTGTTTCTGGTTAAAGCCGACTAAACAGCGGAGGAGGAGAGAATGATGTTTAACAAAGTGCTGGTGGCCAATCGGGGAGAGATCGCCGTTCGCGTGATTCGGGCTTGTCGCGAATTGGGGATCAAGACCGTGGCTGTCTATTCCGAAGCGGACTGGGATGCGCTTCATGTCACTCTGGCAGATGAAGCCTACTGTATCGGGCCGGCGGCATCCAAAGATAGCTATCTGAATATGACCAACCTGATGAGTGTGGCTACACTGGTCGAAGTGGATGCGATTCATCCCGGATACGGTTTCCTGGCGGAAAATGCCGATTTTGCTGAGTTATGTGCAGCTTGCAATATCACCTTTATCGGTCCGGATCCGCAAGCTATTGTCAAAATGGGGGATAAAACGACGGCCAGGGAAACAATGAAAGTAGCAGGTGTTCCTGTGGTTCCCGGAACCGAAGGTGTGATCGAAGATTTGGAGACTGCCATGGAGACGGCCCAGGAGATCGGTTATCCCGTCATTGTGAAGGCGACAGCTGGCGGTGGCGGCAAGGGGATGCGGGTTGTACATACAGAGGAGGAGCTGAAGCGGGCGATTCAGACGGCGCAACAAGAGGCGGAGATCAATTTTGGGAACTCTGGCGTCTATCTGGAGAAGTTTCTCGTGGAGCCCCGGCATATCGAAATCCAGGTAATGGCGGATTCCTATGGAAACACCGTCTACCTGGGAGAACGGGACTGCTCCATTCAACGCCGGTATCAGAAGCTGGTGGAAGAAGCCCCTTCTCCGGCGCTGGATTCCACCTTGCGGGAAAAAATGGGACAGGCAGCCGTGGCGGCTGCGCAAGCCGTCAACTACTCCGGAGCGGGAACGGTGGAGTTTCTCCTCGATAAAGAAGGAAACTTCTATTTTATGGAGATGAATACCCGAATCCAAGTGGAACACCCGGTGACTGAACTGGTGACGGGGATCGACTTGGTGAAAGAACAGATCCGGGTAGCGGCAGGATCCCCTCTTTCCGTGGAACAGGAAAAGATCGTGATCGATGGCTGGGCCATCGAATGTCGAATCAATGCGGAAGACCCGGATCGAAACTTCATGCCTTCGCCGGGAACGATTCAATTCTACCTGCCACCGGGTGGAACCGGCGTTCGTGTGGACAGTGGTGTCTACCCCGGCTATTCGATCCCTCCCTTCTACGACTCCATGGTGGCCAAACTGATCGTATGGGGGAAAGACCGGGAGGAAGCCATTCTGCGAATGGAAAGAGCTTTGGAGGAATTCGCTATCGACGGCGTCCGCACGACAATTCCATTTCATTTAAAACTGTTGAACAACCCGAAGTTTCAGCAGGGAGATTTCCATATCCAATTTCTTGAAAAAAATGATTTGGAGGAGAGCTGACATGGAGAATGAGCAGCATCCGTATAGTGAAGCGAAGAGCACCGAACTGGGCAAGGTGGAGATCGCTCCAGAAGTACTGCAGATTATTGGGGGATTGGCAGCCCTGCAGGTGAATGGAGTGGCGGGAACGAGCGGGGGAGTTGTCTCCGACATCACTCAATTTTTAAGGAAGAAGAACCCGAGACAGGGGATCAAGGTGGAGCTGGAAGATGAAGTGCGGATCACAGTTTCCATCATTGTTTCCTATGGATTCCACATTCCCGATGTGGGACGAGAAGTACAGGAACAGGTCAAACACGCAGTGGAGTCGATGACGGGGCTTCAAGTGTCTCAGGTATCGGTTCGCGTAGTTGAAGTCAGATTCGGAGGAGAAGAAACTGCCGCAGATGATCAGGAGGCATCACAACGGGTGAAATAATCGAATAAGGGACCGAGAGGAGGTACAGGGATTGGGTGCACTGAATCGGCTCCTCTTATTTGCATACAGCCTGCTATTCCTGATCATCACATCACTGGGTACCAGCATGGCCTTAAATGTGGGCTTTGGGCAGGAAGAAGTGGTAGGGAACTGGCTGGATCGGTTCTATCGAACGCCGGAAGCCCGCTGGTTGATTCTAGCCCTGAGTGTGCTGGCCTTAATCTTCAGCCTCCGGCTTCTGTGGGTCTCTCTTCAGATCCGAAAAGAAGACCCCGGTATCGATCGTTTGACGGAGTTTGGACATGTACGAATCTCTCTGGAAACCCTGGAAAGCCTTGCGGTCAAGTCTGCCCGCAAGGTTCAAGGTGTCCGGGATTTAAGTGCCAGGGTCCGGCGGGAGGGAGATCATACCTCCATCGGAATCGGTTTAAAATTGACGGTGGACGGAGACACTCCTATTCAAGCCCTGTCGGAACAATTACAGCAATCAGTCAAGACCTACGTTGAAGAGATTGCCGGTGTGGACGTCAGCCAGATCTCTGTTTATATTGCGGATACGGTAAAGAAGGAAAGATCCCGGATCCGGGTCGAGTAGGTGGTGGACTGAGTGGATCGGATATGGGAGACGTACGGCGGGAGGATCACAGGATTGATCGCCGGTTTGTTGTTCGGATTCATCTTTCTCTTTGTGGGATTTTGGAAAACCCTGATTTTTGGTTTTTTTGTTCTATCCGGTTATGGTTTCGGACAGTGGATGGACAGCCGGGGGGAATGGAGGGAAGTCCTGGAGGAGATCGTTCCGGACAAGTGGTTCAGGAAATAGATTTGTTCCCGGCTTCGGCTGGGACTATTTTTTTAAACGGAAAGGTGAGGTTTCCATGTCCAGGCGTATGGCGAGAGAAAAAGCCCTACAAACCCTGTATCAAAATGAGCTCAATCCTGACGGAGTGGAGCGAGCGATGAACAAGGGAGCTCGGTACCTGCGCGCTGAAGCAGGAGGAGGAGCATCCGACTTCTTTCTCCGCTTGGTCCAGGCCGTGATCCAGAACATGTCCCGGCTCGACCCGGTGATCCAAGGATATTTGAAAGAGGATTGGACGTTGTCTCGACTCTCCCTTGTGGATCGTTCCATTCTCCGGATGGCGGTATGTGAACTCCTATATGAAACGGAGATCCCCGAAGGGGCCAGTCTGAATGAAGCGGTGGAGCTGGCCAAAACCTTTAGTACCGAGGAATCGGCCCGGTTTATCAACGGGGTGTTGGGAAGTGTGGTAAAAAACTTGGATGAGGTTCGGAGAGTGGCAGTCCCCGAGGATCTCACGTGAGTGGAAAAAAGAAAGCCCTGCTCGGGATCGATACCAGCAATTACCGCACTTCCTTAAGTTTAGTGGATGAAGAGGGAAAGCTCCTGGCAGATGAACGAGCTTGGCTGAAAGTAGAGTCCGGAGAACGGGGGTTGCAACAATCCACCGCTTTTTTTCAGCACGTGAACTGTTTGCCGGAGCTTTTTGCACGGATTCCTCTGGATGGAGTTCGTCTGGTGGGAGTGGCTGCCAGCCAAGCTCCTCGGCCGGTAGAGGGGTCCTATATGCCGGTGTTCCGGGCGGGTGTCTCTTGGGGACGGAGCTTGGCTCACGCTTGGGGAGTCCCTTTTTTCGGGACGACCCATCAGGAAGGCCATATTGAGGCAGGGTGGGTCACCGCAGATCGGAAGCTGGCGTCGGATCGATTTTTGGCCTTCCACCTTTCTGGAGGCACGACAGAGCTGTTGGATGTACGCCGGCAACCGGGAGGTTATGAAATCCTGAAACTGGGAGGAACCCGGGATTTGAACGCCGGGCAGATGGTGGATCGAATCGGAGTAGCGATGGGATTCTCCTTTCCCGCCGGTCCGGAATTGGAGGTAGCGGCTGTTGGGGAGGAGAGCTCTACTTTGACGATCCCTTCCAGTGTCAGTGGATTAGAATGCTCCTTTTCCGGTCCGTTATCCGCATTGGAGAGGGCTTGGCAGAGAGGGGAGGGAACCCGGGGGGAAATTGCTCAGGCAGCTTTGGCTTGTATAGCTAATACTTTGGAGAAAATGGTATTGAACGCTTTTGACTCCGGGTTTCCCAAGAGCCTCTTGATTGTGGGGGGAGTGGCGGCCAACCGATGGCTGATCGCCCGTCTGAAGTATCGCTTGGAGCATCGGGCGGTGGGTGGAAACCTTTCCTTTGCGGATCCACGGTTCTCCGGTGATAATGCCTTGGGCGTCGCCTGTTTGGGGTTGAAAAAACGAATGTTAATTTGATTTATTGCGGGTAATGTTCGTGTTTCTTTACATTGCTGACTGGAAAGAGTAAACTGGGTGCAAATCTCAACAGAGAGGAGTTTTCAAGTGAAGCGGGGAAATCTTATCGATGGAAAAGGGATTGCAGGTCAGATCAAAGATGAGTTGAAGGATGAGATCCAAGCTTGGTCTGCCGAATCGGGCCGACGCCCCGGCTTGGCGGTGATTTTGGTAGGGGAAGATCCAGCTTCCCGTACTTATGTAAGGGGAAAAGTACAGGATTGTGAACAAGTGGGGATTTATTCCAGATTGATTCGAAAGCCCGATACCATTGAAGAAGAAGAGTTGCTTTTTGAAATTCACCGCTTAAATGAAGATCCGGCCATGGATGGAATTCTGGTGCAGTTACCTCTTCCGGATCATATCTCTTCCGATCGCATCATTTCCGAGATCCGTCCGGAGAAAGATGTGGATGGATTTCATCCGATTAATGCCGGGCGCTTGAGTACCGGCCTAAAGTCTTTGTTACCCTGTACTCCCCATGGGATTTTACAGATGTTGAAAAGAACGGGGATTTCCATTGCTGGCAAACATGCAGTCGTGGTCGGCAGAAGTAATATCGTGGGCAAACCGGTCTCCCTCTTACTTCAGAAGGAAGACGCCACAGTCACCATGTGTCATTCCCGGACACAGGATCTAGCTCATTATACACAGCAGGCCGATATTCTAGTAGCGGCGGTGGGACGGTTGCAATTCATCACCGCTGAACATGTGAAGCCAGGAGCGGTGGTGATCGACGTGGGAATGAACCGGACACCAGAGGGAAAGCTGGCGGGAGATGTGGACTTTGAGTCGGTCCGGGAGCAGGCTTCCTTCATAACACCGGTGCCTGGAGGCGTCGGTCCCATGACCCGGGCGATGTTGTTGTACAATACAGTACAATCCGCCAAGGAAAGAGGATGATAGATCGTATTAGCTAGGTCCATTGGTTTGGTTTCACATAGAGTGATCCATGTGAAACCCAATCGATGTTTAGCCGCTGGAGGTGTTCGGCGTTGCGGGAGAGAGAACAGGATGTCCTGACCGTTTCGGGGCTGGTACAGCACCTGACACAGGTGATCGATGAGGATCCGGGGTTGTCCCGGGTTTGGGTGCAGGGGGAAATCTCCAATTTCAAACACCACGGACGTGGACACATGTACTTTACACTCAAGGATCATCAGACCCGGATCCGGGCGGTAATGTTTGCAGGAAACAACCGGCGGCTTCGGTTTATGCCGAAGGACGGGGATGACGTCTTGGTCCGGGGACGAGTCGGGGTTTTTGAACGGGACGGACAGACACAGCTTTATGTTACCCACATGCAACCCAACGGGGTGGGGGAACTCTATGTCGCTTTTCAACAGCTGAGAGACAAGCTCGATGAGGAAGGACTCTTCTCTCCCTCCCTGAAAAAAAGACTTCCCTTCTTTCCCCGCCGCGTGGGGGTGATCACCTCTGCTCACGGTGCAGTGGTACGGGATATTATCACTACGATCCAACGTCGGAGTCGGGGGGTGGATATTCTTGTGGACCCGGTGCCGGTACAGGGACCCCAAGCTCCTCTGGAGATCGCTCAAGCTCTCGGCCGGATGAATCAGGCAGGAGAGGTGGATGTGATCATTGTCGGACGGGGAGGAGGATCCCTGGAAGAATTGTGGGCCTTCAATGAAGAAGAGGTGGCTCGCAGCATCCGCCAATCTCGAATTCCGGTGGTTTCAGCAGTGGGACATGAAACGGACACCACTATCGCCGATTTTGTGGCCGATGTCCGGGCGTCGACTCCGACGGCGGCAGCGGAGATGGTGGTCCCTCATTTCGCAGAGTTGCAAATCGGTCTAAAAACTGTCCAGGAACGCTTAATCCAGGGGATGAACCAGTGTTTGATCGCGGAGAGAGTGAGGTTGAATCGCTGGCTGGACCGACCTGTTTTTCGTCGACCCGCCACGGGGTTGGAGCAGGCTGAACAGCGTCTCGATCTATTGAGGGGGAAGCTGGTGCGGGGAGCGAGAGAAGGTTTGGCTCCTGTTCGCTCCCGTTTGGAAAGCCGGACATACCGACTGCAAGGACACCATCCCGCTCTCCGCGTTCCTCGGTTGAAGGACCGGTGGCTGCGTCTTCAGCGTCAATCGAAGACGGGGATGATCCGCCTTCTACAGGACTATCACAGGCGATGGCAGGGGAAAATGGAGCATTTGGACGCCTTGAGTCCGTTAAAAGTAATGAATCGGGGATATTCCCTTCTTTATCGCTATGATGAGCAAGAACTGATCCAATCTGTGAAGCAGGTGCAAGCGGGAGATCTGGTCCGGATCCGCTTGTCGGACGGAAGGCTAAAATGCCAAATTTGGGGAATGGAGGAGGATTCCAATGGAAAAAGCCGATAAGCAGAAGGAAGCCGGTTTACCGGAAAACCTGTCCTTTGAAGAAGCGATGGATCGTCTGGAAGAAGTGGTGGAGCATCTAGAAAGCGGAGAGGTACCCTTGGAAGAATCGATCCGTCTGTTTGAAGAGGGTATGAAATTGTCCCGTTATTGTGGTGAGAAATTGGAGAAAATGGAGCAACATGTGGAAATGTTGGTCCAAGAAAATGGGGAATGGGTGAAGAAACCCTTTCAACCAGAGGAGGAAGTGGAGTAAACGTGGAGGAAATCCAACGATATTTAGAAGAGAAGGCGAAAAGTATCGAATCCAGATTGAAAGAGTATGTGGAAAGTCCGGTGGGAGTCCCCGGAAAATTACGGGAGGCGATGGCCTACTCCTTGCTGGCCGGGGGGAAACGTCTTCGACCCGTTTTGACCTTGGCTACTGCCGAGGCTTTGGGAGGGAGTGAGGAGAAGGCTTTACCCTTTGCCTGTGCCGTGGAAATGATCCATACATACTCCCTGATCCATGATGATCTTCCAGCAATGGACGACGATGATTTTCGCCGGGGAAATCCCACCAATCATAAGATATACGGGGAGGCGATGGCCATTCTAGCCGGGGATGCCTTATTGACTCAGGCTTTCGGTTTGATGGCTGAAGGAGCTCTGGAGGCGGAATTGCCTCGGGAGACCGCACTCACTCTCATTCAAGAATGTGCTGCTCGGGTGGGAGCGGAAGGGATGGTAGGCGGACAGGTGAAGGATATTCAGGGGGAAGGTCGCGAGGTCTCCCTAGATGAGTTGCAGGACATCCATCGTTCCAAGACCGGAGATTTGATCACCGGGTCTGTCCGCATGGGGGCGATGGTGGCTGGGAGCGGAGAGGATGAGCTCCAGGCGTTGACCGGATACGCCGAACGGTTGGGACTGGCCTTTCAGATCCAGGATGATGTTCTGGATGTGGTTGGGGATCATCAAAAGCTGGGGAAACCCGTGGGTAGCGATGAGGTGAAAAATAAATCCACTTATCCATCCCTCCTCGGATTGGATTCCTCTAAGGAGCGGGTCAGATCTTTGATCGAGGAAGCCAAACAGTTGATCACTTCTCAAGAACGGATCCGTCCGGACCGGTTGTTGGCGATTGCCGACTATCTAATTGTACGGGACAAATGAGCTTGTCTCCTTCATTTGTCTGGGGTCACAAGGTTATGATATAATGTCTGCAATTCAGAAGTGGAAATTCGTATATCCAGGTTTCACCCCGCCTTGAAGGCGGGGTGAACATCCGTCGCCGGGCCCGGTATTAAGGGCGTTGTCTTCAGGTGGGCCGGGCATTTCAGCCAGTGATGGTGTTCCACTCCATGACCGTCCTCCCAACAACCCCTGTGCGAATTGTGATTCCGGTCAGATCGGCCGTGGCAGACCGGTGGAAAGCCGTTGGTCCAGCCGGAACGGAATGCCGGCCGCCGCATGCGGCCGGCATTCCGTTCTTTTTGCCTTTTGGGTCGTTCACGGTCGCGACTGGTTTTCAATTTTTGCAAATTATGCTCGGGAGAGGAGTTGGCTGACGATAGCCCACTTGACAAGCCTGGTCAGGATCGAGGTTCAGCAGACGGAAAAGTAGCGGGAAATATTCGATTAAGGAATGCCATCTTTTGGCTCAGTAAAGTCTTTTATATACCTGAAAAAAGTTTTACATCGACAGAGAACAGCCAGCAAACGAAAACGAAAGCGAGGCGTTTTTCGTGCACCTCGAGCAGATCAATTCACCGGAACAATTAAAAAAACTTCCTGTCCAGGAACTTCCCCGCTTGGCCGAGGAAATCCGCCATTTTCTGATTGAAAGTTTATCTGTGACGGGAGGACACTTAGGGTCTAATTTGGGTATTGTGGAACTGACTCTTGCATTGCATTATCTTTTTGATAGTCCCAAGGATCGCCTGCTGTGGGATGTGGGACATCAGGCCTATGTTCACAAGATCCTGACCGGACGCAGGTCCCAATTTGATACTCTCCGACAATACAAGGGGTTGTGCGGATTTCCCAAAATGGTGGAAAGCGAGCATGACACTTGGGAGACCGGTCACAGTAGCACCTCCCTGTCGGCGGCGATGGGCATGGCGGTTGCCCGGGATCTGAAGGGAGAAGATCACCGAGTGATCCCGATTATAGGTGACGGGGCTCTCACCGGAGGAATGGCGCTGGAAGCGCTTAACCATATCGGAAATGAAAAACGGAACATTATGGTGATCCTCAATGACAACGAGATGTCCATCTCCCCCAACGTAGGTGCCATTCACAATTATTTGGGCAGACTGCGGACACATCGTCACTATCACAAACTGAAAGAAGAAGTGGAGTATTTTCTCAAAAAGATTCCCTCGGTGGGAGGAGCTTTTGCCACCGCAGCGGAACGAATCAAAGACAGTATGAAATACCTGGTGGTGTCCGGAGTTCTGTTTGAAAAATTGGGCTTCACTTATCTAGGGCCTGTCAGTGGGCACAATCTGGATGAACTGATGGAGTGTTTGCGGCTGGCAGATCAGACGAAGGGACCGGTTTTGGTTCATGTAGTCACCGTGAAAGGAAAAGGGTATTTGCCAGCGGAAAATGATGTAGAAAAACTACATGGCGTATCTAAAGGATATAAATTGGAAGCGAACCAAGAGGTGAAAACAGAGGCGAAAAAAGAGAGTCCCGTCAAATACCCCAAGGTGTTTGGAGATACTCTGATTCAACTGGCACAGACAGATCAGCGTGTCGTAGGGATCACACCGGCTATGCTGGGAGGCTCGGGGATGAATGAATTCGCCTCGAAGTATCCAGACCGTTGTTTTGATGTGGGCATCGCCGAACAACATGCCGGCACCTTTGCAGCAGGCTTGGCCACTCAGGGGATGAAACCGGTGCTGGCGATCTATTCTACTTTTCTGCAGAGGGCTTATGATCAGGTGATCCACGATATCGCCCGTCAAAAACTGGACGTGGTCCTGGCTGTAGACCGAGCTGGTTTTGTCGGGGCCGATGGAGAGACGCACCAAGGGATTTACGACATCGCCTATCTGCGTTGCATCCCCAACATGGTGGTGATGATGCCCAAGGACGAAAATGAATTCCGGCACATGCTGTATACCGCCTATCGATACAACGGACCGATCGCTGTCCGTTTCCCGAGAGGGACAGGTGTCGGGGTGGAGATAGATCCGGAACTGAAGGAACTTCCCATCGGCAAGTCTGAAGTGTTGCGGGAAGGCCGGGATGTGTCTCTGCTCGCCTTTGGGACGATGGTTCCCCTGGCCCTGGAAGCGGCGGAGCGGCTAGCAGAGGAAGGGGTGGAGGCGAAGGTGGTCAACGCCCGATTCGCCAAACCCCTGGATACGGAGCTGTTGGATCAGTTGAACATGGAAGGAGCTCCCGTGATCACGATCGAAGAGGGGTGTGTCAGCGGCGGGTTTGGCAGTGCAGTGTTGGAATATTTCTCGGGTCTAGCGAATTGCGATGTTTCGGTGCAAACCATGGGGGTACCGGACTATTTTGTCGAGCATGGAGATGTGAAGGATCAACTTGCCGAAGTAGGTTTAACCGCGGAAAATGTCGTCCAAAACGCCCGTCAGGTCATCGCTGGCCAGCGGCAACGGGTTTGAGGAGTAATGGTGGCCAAGGAGCGGTTGGATCTCGTCCTCGTCAACAATGGATATTTCCCCACCCGTCAACAGGCACAACGGGCGGTCATGGCGGGCTGGGTCCGGGTGAATGGGGAACGGATGGACAAACCAGGTACCCGGATCCCCCTCGAGGCAGCGGTTGAGGTTGCCAGACGGGAGCATCCCTATGTGAGCCGAGGGGGGCTGAAGCTGGAACAGGCTTTGAAGGTATTTCCGTTGGATCTCGGTGGACGAACTGTCTTGGATGTTGGGGCGTCCACTGGAGGTTTCACCGATTGTGCCCTTCAAAACGGGGCGGTTAAAGTGTATGCCGTGGATGTGGGGTATGGGCAATTGGCCTGGAAGTTGCGTCAGGATCCACGGGTGGTGGTGATGGAACGAACCAATTTCCGTTATATGCAAGCGGAGGATTTGCCAGAGGAGACGCCGGATTTTGCGACAGTAGATGTCTCCTTTATCTCCCTGTCCCTGATCCTGCCCCCATTGAAGGCTCTGCTGAAAATGCCCGGGGATGTGGTCGCCCTGGTGAAGCCGCAGTTTGAGGCAGGTAGAGAACAGGTGGGTCGTAAAGGGATAGTCCGTGATCCCCAGGTACACCAGAAGGTACTCGCCCGCTTTGCCGAGATGGCAACCACGGCAGGATTCTCCCTCAAAGGATTGGCCCCTTCTCCCATCACCGGTAGCAGGGGGAACATTGAGTTTCTCAGCTGGTTGCAACGAAGTCCAATGGAAAACTCCTTACTTCCGACGGATCTGGAAAACTTGATCGAGGAAACTGTAGAGAAAGCCCATTCCCTACAGGGATGAGCTCTGACAGGATTTTCTGTCCCAAGGGTTGAATAAGTGGAAAAAGGAGGGATTCCTTTGTTGAAACCCGGGGATGTGGTGGTCCTTTTTCTGCTTATGACCCTGGCTTTCTGGTTGTTGTTCCGATCGTGGCGGAAAGTGAAGAGCCGTCCCTTAGTTTTGGACTCACAGCAACCGGTGCAGGGGGAGATTCCCGATTGGTTGGAACGGGAAGGTTACGAGGTGATTGCGGCCAAACAACGGTTGCCTCTTTGGATTCAGGTCGGAGGGAATCAATATGAAAGCCGGCTGTACGCGGATTATGTGGCCTTGGAGGGGGAAGAGACCTATGTGGTCGTGCTGGCCAAAGCTAAGAGAGCCCTCCGCTGGTCCGGCGCAGCGATTCGTGATCGATTTCTCGGCCATGTTCTTGCCTTTCAAGCTACAGGGATTTTATACGTTGACCCGATACAGGGCACCTTGAAAAAAATCACCTTTGAGATTCAGGGAGTTCGGACTCCGGAGAGACGGCGGGGGTGGACCTCCCATCTCATCATGATGGCTCTGGGGGCCTTGATCGCAATTCTGGTCCGATAAATCTTCGGGGCGGATGGAGGTGTAGTCGATTTGAAGAGGTTCGGGATTCTGGTGAACAAGGGGAAACCCAAAGCGAGGGTGGTGCTGAAAGAACTGGTTCTCCTCCTGGAGAAGCGAGGGGTAGTGGTATGTCTAGAACCCGAAATCGCTGAAAGCATCGCACGCACCGATCTGTCCTTGGCGGTGGATCGTTTTCCGGATGTGGTGGAGATTGTGTTTGTA
Source organism: Kroppenstedtia sanguinis (assembly GCF_050433445.1). Classification (NCBI taxonomy): domain Bacteria; kingdom Bacillati; phylum Bacillota; class Bacilli; order Caryophanales; family Thermoactinomycetaceae; genus Kroppenstedtia; species Kroppenstedtia sanguinis. The sequence continues at coordinate 41,388 of NZ_JBNPXF010000010.1, forward strand.
TTGGGCGGGGATGGGACGTTGCTGGGTGTGGCGCGACGCTTCGCCGACTCCAACATCCCTATTCTGGGATTTAATCTTGGCAATCTCGGGTTTTTGTCAGAGGCGGAACCAGATAGTCTGTCCACTGCGGTAGATCGAATCCTGTCTGGTGATTACTACATAGAAGAACGATTGATGTTGGATGCGGAAGTGGTCCGAGACGGGAAAGTGTTGGAGAAAAACGTGGCCCTCAATGATGTGGGGATTGCGAAGGGATCTTTTAGCCGGATGATCACTGGGACGGTCTATATGGACGGTGTATATCTGGGCACCTATTCAGGGGACGGATTGATCGTGTCCACTCCTACGGGATCGACAGCTTATTCCCTCTCCTGTGGGGGGCCGATTGTCTGGCCTGGAGTCCAATGCATCCTCTTGACTCCGATCTGTCCTCATACACTGACCGCCCGACCGATGGTTCTGCCAGCGGACAGTACCTTGGAAATCCGGGTCAGTGCCACTCATCGGGATCTCGGGGTCACCATCGACGGACAACTCGGTTATCACCTAAAAGTGGATGATGTGATCCGGGTGGCGAAATCCCAGAATTTCACCCATCTGATCAAATGGGAAGAAAGAGATTTCTTTGAAGTGGTTCGCAAAAAGTTGCAAGGTGAACCAGATGAAGGTGAAGAGCTGGAGGACAGGGTATGAAGGGACAACGGCATATCAAAATTCGTGAAATCATCACCCACCGGGATGTGGAAACACAGGAGGACCTGGTGGCCGAATTGAAGAAAGCAGGGTACAATGTAACCCAAGCGACGATATCCAGAGATATCAAAGAGTTGCATTTGGTGAAAGTCCCGACGAATAATGGATCATATAAATATTCGTTGCCGGCGGACAACCGTTTCAATCCCCACGAAAAGCTGAGGCGCATGTTGACGGAAGCCTTTGTGGGCATTGATCTGAGTGAAAATCTGATTGTGATGAGAACCATGCCCGGCAATGCCCACGCTATCGCTGTCCTGATCGACCATCTCGCATGGCCTGACATCCTGGGAACGATCGCCGGGGATGATACCATCATGTTGATCTGTCGGGATCGGGAGCAGGCTCCCCACATCAAGAACCGTTTCATTGAAATGTTGTAGGAGTGGATGACTGATGCTGCGGGAAATCTCCATCCGTGATTTTGCGATCATCGAACAGGTGCATGTCACCTTCGACAACGGATTTCATGTATTGACTGGTGAGACAGGCGCAGGAAAGTCCATCCTGTTTGATGCCCTCAGCCTGGTGACCGGCGGACGGGGTTCCACCGATTTTGTCCGACATCATGCTAAAAAAGCTATGGTTGAAGCCTTATTTGAGCTAGAGGAAAATCATCCGGCTCGGCGGGTGCTCTCCGAGTTGGGGTTGGAGCCGGATGACCATCATCTTCTGATCCGGCGGGAGATCTCCAATTCGGGGAAGAGTACTTGTCGAATCAACGGGCAAATAGTGACCTTGGCGATGTTGAAACAAGTGGGGACCCACCTGGTGGAGATCCATGGGCAACATGAGCATCAAAAGTTGTTGCAGGTGGAAGAACACTTGAGATGGTTGGATGCTTTCGGAGGCAACCAGCTGAAAAAGCGTTTGCAGGTGTATCAGGGTATCTACGTGGAATACCGGGACGTTGTAAACCAGTTGGAGCGTATCGATGCCGATCAAAAAGAGGTCAGCCGCCGCATCGACATGTTGACCTTTCAAAGGGATGAGATCGCTGCCGCCCGTCTGGAAGCCGGCGAAGACGAGACGCTTGAACAGGAGCACAGCCGATTGGCTCATGCGGAACGTCTGATGCAGAATGCTGCCGACTCTTATGAAGCTTTATACGGGGAAAATCAAGGAGCGGAAAGTATCAACCGTGCGGTCCGGGATCTGGAAGAGATTATCCCCTATGATGAATCCCTGAGCAGCGTGCTGGAATTGATCCAATCCGCCTATTACCAGGTGGAAGAAGCGGCCCGGCAATTGGGAAGATACCGGGACGAACTGGAATTTGATCCCGCCCGCCTCGCTCAAGTGGAGGAACGGTTGCGTCTCGTCGATGACCTGAAACGAAAATATGGGGAAACGGTACAAGAGATTCTCGCATACGGACAAAGTGTGGAAACCGAGCTGGAAAAGTTGGAACACCGGGACGAACGAAAGGCGGAACTGAAAGAAAAGCATGATCAGTTGAGCATGCAACTGACAGAGCAAGCGGAAGCGTTGAGCACTTTGCGGCGGGCTGCAGCAACCGAATTGGAACAGTTGGTGGAGTTGCAATTATCGGATCTCAATATGAAAGACACTCGTTTTTCTGTCGCCTTTCATCCAACCGATGCATCTGAATTTACTCCTCACGGGATCGATCAGGTGGAATTTATGATCTCCCCCAATCGGGGTGAACCTCTTCGCCCTTTAGTGAAAATCGCTTCCGGCGGGGAGCTTTCCCGGATCATGCTTGCGATGCAAAGCATCTTCGCGAAAATGGAGGGTGCGGCGGATACATTGATCTTTGATGAGGTGGATACAGGGGTCAGTGGGAGAGCTGCACAGGCGATCGCGGAAAAGATTGCGCGACTCGCTCGCAATTGCCAGGTGTTGTGTGTGACCCATCTGCCTCAAGTGGCTTGTATGGCCGATGTCCATTTCCATATATTTAAAGAAAACCACGGAGAATCCACCCGCACCCGGTTGAAGTTGCTGACCGAAGAGGGACGGACGATGGAGCTGGCACGGATGCTCGGAGGCGTGGAAGTGACAGACACAACCAAAAATCATGCGTTGGAGATGCTTCGCCTGGCTGAGCAAACCAAAAAAGCGATATGATCCAAATCGATCCCTCCAAATGCGGGGGGATTTTTCATTTGGGAAGCGGTTGAGGAATCATTTGCGTAACATAAAAGGAAGCCGGGCGCGGCAAACTGACAAATACGATGGGAACATCGAGGTGGAGGTGTAGGCAGGAAGCAGGAGAGTGAGATGTGTGGGGCACAGAAAAATATATAAGAAGTGGGCAGGCATGCTTTTGGTTTTGTTGTTAATCCTGGGGGGAGTGAGTACACCTTTTCGTCAATACATGGCTCTTCCCGCGGAAATGCGACTGTTTACAGGCAGTCCAAAGCAGCTTCACCTCACCCTTCCCGCATCGGCCACCGTTTCCATCGCCAATCCCGATGTCGTGGCTATAAACGGCGCCCGGCAAAATCCGGTTCGTGTGAGTCTGAACCAACCGCTGACGTTGATGTCCAAACAATTGGGGCAAACCCAGCTCACATTGCGCTTGTTTGGCAAGGTTCCTTTAAAGCGGATGATGGTGCGTGTGTTGCCGGAGACCCGAGTGATTCCCGGAGGGCAATCGATCGGGGTGAAATTGGCCTCGGATGGGGTATTGGTTGTCGGTCATCACTTGGTGGGAAGTACCCGTCCTTCTCCAGGGGAAAAGGCGGATATCCGGGTAGGGGATTACATTGTGGAGATGGATGGGCAGCCGGTGAATGAAGTGAATCAAGTGGCACGGATCGTGAAAAAAGCAGGTGATGAAAAGCGATCGGTCCAGACCGTGATCCGTCGGGGGCATCAGCGGAAGACGGTGCCGTTGCAACCGGAATTGGATCAGAAAGAAAATACATTCCGCATCGGTTTGTATGTGCGGGATTCCGCAGCCGGAGTGGGGACGTTAACTTTTTTTGATCCCAGAAAAGGGGTCTACGGAGCTCTGGGACATGTGATCACTGATATGGACACCCGCCAGCCTATTCAAGTGGGGGGCGGAAAAGTGGTTCACTCCAATGTCACTTCCATTGAAAAGGGACAGACAGGAGATCCGGGGGAAAAAAGAGCTATCTTTTTCCGGGAAAATCAGGTGTTAGGATCGATCACAGGCAATACGCAGTTCGGTATTTTTGGGAAAATGCCTCAAAACCCGACTAAGGGTTTGTATGAGCAAGCGATTCCTGTAGGGTTGTCGGAGGAAGTCAAGGAAGGACCTGCTGAAATTTTGACGGTGGTGGAAGGAGAAAAGGTGGAACGCTACCGCATTGAAATTGTCCATCAGATTCATCAAAAATATCCTGCCACCAAAGGGATGATCATTAAAGTGACCGATCCCCGATTATTGAAAAAAACCGGTGGAATTGTGCAAGGGATGAGTGGCAGTCCGATCATTCAACAGGGGAAGTTGGTGGGGGCCGTCACCCATGTCTTTGTCAACGATCCCACATCGGGTTACGGTACCTATATTGAATGGATGCTGAAGGATGCAGGTGTAATGGAAAAAACGGGTCTCCAAGATGGAGCCCGTTTTTTTTATAAATAATTCCCTGCATCAGGAAATTTCCAAAAAGGAAGGAGGGAATGACCGGTTTTTTGTCGAAGCCATGTAGTAAAGTGACAAGGACGTTTTACAGAGAGGGAGGGGGACCTGTTTTGGATAAGATGCGTGTGTTGCTGGCTGATGACAACCGCGAGTTTGCGGATCTTCTGAGAGAACATCTGGATCTTCAAGAAGATATCGAAGTGATCGGCATCGCTTATAATGGCAATGAAGTGATGGAGTTACTGGAGAAAGAGAGACCAGATGTATTGGTCCTGGATATCATCATGCCCCATCTCGATGGTCTGGGGGTGTTGGAGAAACTGAATGGCCGGCCGGAACCGATGCCGAAAATCATCATGTTGACGGCATTCGGTCAGGAAAATATTACACAACGGGCAGTGGAGTTGGGGGCGGCGTACTATATCCTCAAGCCCTTTGACATGGATGTGTTGACAGACCGGATCCGGCAGATGCAGGGACGTCCAGTCACAACCACCCAGGGAAGTGCAGTAGCTACAACAGGTGAACGATCGGACAATCTAGACGCACACATCACCAGTGTGATTCATGAAATCGGTGTTCCCGCTCATATCAAAGGTTATCTGTATCTACGGGAAGCGATCACCATGGTCTACAATGAAGTGGAACTGCTGGGGGCGATCACGAAAACTTTGTATCCTCGGATCGCGGAAAAATACAACACCACCCCGAGTCGGGTCGAACGGGCGATTCGCCATGCTATCGAGGTAGCCTGGAGCCGGGGAAATATGGAATCCATTCGCAAGCTCTTCGGATATACAATCAATGTCAGCAAAGCGAAGCCCACCAACTCTGAATTTATCGCCATGGTTGCAGATAAGCTGAGGATTGAACACAAGGTGGGTTAAAGGATGGGATGGATCGAGACGGTATGCTTTTGCATGCCGTTTTTTTATTTGCGATCTCGAGGGGAACTTTAGTCTTTTGCGGAGGCGAATCGGTCTCTTGTAAAGGAAGGGTATGAAGCAGAAGGAACTCTTACATAATATAAGTAGTCAACTGGAGGCAAAGGAGCCCGTCTTCGATGCTGTTTTCTTATGGACTACCGGTCCGTAAACGGATTTGTCATGGATCTGCAGCGGTGGATCGTCAGACTAAACGGTTGATACAACGGGTCCGTCCCGGTCAGATTGCTGTGATCCATCATCGGGATTTGGATGAAGTGGCTGCGGAGGGCCTGATTAAGAAGAGAGTGGGCGGGGTGGTGAATGTCGCTCCCTCCATCGGAGGAACCTATCCAGCTCGGGGAGCCGGGTTATTGCTGGAGGCCGGGGTTCCTTTGCTCGAGGATATGGGCAGTGAAGTTCTGGACCAGATTGTGGAGGGAGATGAACTTTGTATCCATCGGGACCGTCTGTACCATAAGCAGTCGGGAACTTGGGTGGAGGTGGCTCAAGGGCTTCGCCTGGATCCGAGTCATTGGCAACAGAAGATGGAAGAGGCGACAGATCATCTGGATGAAACCCTGGAATCCTTTGTGGATAACACCCTGGATTATGCCCAGCGGGAACGTTCCCTTGTCAGCCGGCGGTTGCCTATTCCTTCCCTGATCACAAAGATGAGGGGAAGAGATGTGGTGATTGTGGTGAGGGGAGGAGGCTATGAACGGGACTTGCAAATATTGCGCTCTTATCTGCGGGAGGCCGATCCGGTACTGGTGGGTGTGGATGGGGGAGCCGATGCCTTGTTAGAATGTGGTTTCCGCCCGGATTTGATCTTGGGAGATATGGATTCGGTCTCGGATTCGGCTCTGCTAGCAGGTTCTGAACTGGTAGTGCATGCCTATCCCGATGGACGGGCCCCGGGTATGAATCGGGTGGAGAGACTGGGGTTGACGGCCCATTTGATTCCCTGTCCAGGGACAAGTGAAGACGTAGCCATGTTGATGGCGGACCAGGAAGGGGCACAGCTCATCGTCGCCGTCGGCTCCCACTCCCATGTCATCGATTTTCTGGAGAAGGGGCGGAAGGGGATGTCCAGCACGTTGTTGACCCGCATCAAAGTAGGGCCTAAACTGGTGGACGCCAGAGGGATTCATCGCCTGTACAGCCGAAGTAGAAAGCTCCCGATCAAAGAGATGGCTGGGTTGACCCTTGCCTCTGCTTTCCCGATTTTGGCTTTGACGACAGTAAATCCGCATTTGTTTTATATGGCCAGACTGATGTGGTTAAACGTCAAAATCTTATTTTCCTCCTGGGTGTGATGTCATGATTTCGAACCGTACCCTCTTTTCTGTTCTGATCGCGGTTTTCCTTTCCCTTGGAGTGGGGATCTTTCTCGGAGGTAGCGGGGGTCACTCCTGGTTGGAACAACGGGAGGGAATTCTGGTGGAAAAATTGGAACTGAGAATGGATCAGCTCTCCAAGGATCAGGACCGCCTTCGCAAGGATCTACAGGGGCGGGAAAAAACCCTGAAACGTCTGCGCGGACAAAATCGGGCGCTGCTGCGAGAGGCTGTCAAAGGTCGGTTAAAAGATCGCTTGGTTCTTGTGCTCGGGGGATCGGATACGGAAGTGAGCCAGTTGAGGGAGGCGATCCAAGCGGCGGGAGGGGGGATTGCCCGTTTATCAGCCTTTCCCAGTTTGCCCGATCGTTTTGATGCCATTGTGGTATTGCCAGACCTCTCTGACAAAATCCCTCATGACTCCCAATGGATGCGAGATGTTCGGATGAGTTATTCGGGACCGGTGCTCATACCGCGCCGGGGGGAGGAAACTTCCCGCCCAGTCTTTGGAATGAACTCGGAGAAATCCATCTTTCTCCCCGGTCCCTATACAGGGGAGTCCCTGCAAACCTTTGAATGGATTCGATGGATTCAAGATGCGACCAACGGAAGAAAAGAGGCATCCCCATGAGAGAGACTCTACTTGTCAGCGCCATCATTCCCGCCTTTGACGAGGAGAAGCGAATCGAAAGGACACTGTCAGCCCTGCAACAGGTGAAGGAAGTCGATGAGATTATCGTTGTGGACGATGGCAGTCGGGATCAGACGGCTCGAAAAGCGGAATTTTTGGCAGATCGGGTGATTCGCCTTCCGCAAAACGGAGGCAAGGGAGTGGCTCTCACCAAGGGGCTAGAGGTGGCGGCGGGAGATGTTTTTTTGTTTGTGGACGCAGATCTGGAGGGATATGCCCGATTGTGTGGTGCCTTAGTGGGTCCTGTTCTAAAAGAGGATGTGGATATGACGATTGCCTCCTTTCCTGCCGCTCGGAAAAAAGGGGGATTTGGCTTGGTTAAAAAATTGGCTCGCTATGGGGTCCGCCGATTGACGGGTACCACCGTGGAGGCAGTTTTGTCGGGGCAGCGGGCGGTCACCAGGGAACTGATGGAGAGTTTGGGGGTCGTCTCTGGTGGTTTTGGAATGGAAGTGGGCATGACGGTGGGGGCGCTCCGGAAGGGATATACACTCCAGGAGATCCCGTTGCCACTCAGTCACCGGGAGACAGGCCGGGATTGGAGGGGATTTGTTCATCGGGGGAAACAGTTTGCAGCGATTTTGGGAACATTGATCCGACTCTGGAGGCAACCTGCATGAACCAGCTTTTGTCCATCCTTCTGTTGCTCATATCCTATGGTGTGGGTCGCTTTTTCCTCGATCCGGGGAGGCGTTTTTTGTTGTCGGCGGGTGTGACAGCTGTCAATTACAAAGGGGAACGGGTACCTACTTCCTTGGGGGGATTTCTGGCCGTGCTCTTATTATTTTTATCCGCAGTGATCCTCGGCTTGTCCCGGTGGATTCCCCTGTTCTCCTTTTCTCTCTTTGCTGCGGTAATGTTAGCATCGATCACCGTAGCCTTTCTCGGGTGGCTGGATGACACCTTGGGAAACCATCGGGATAAGGGTTTTGCGGGGCATTTTCGAACATTGATGGAGGAAGGAAGGTTGACCACCGGACTGCTAAAAGCGGTGGGGGGCGGGGTGGTGGCGGCAATGGCGGCGATCATCACTGCCGATGGGAATGGGTTTCTCTGGTTGTTACATACACTTCTGATCGGATTGATGACCAATTGGCTCAACTTGCTGGACCTTCGTCCGGGACGGGCATTGAAATTTTATCTGGTTTTAGGGGGAGTACTTTTTGTTCTGCATCTGGGTTCAGGGGAGGGTCTGTTGTTTCTCCCGCTTCTCGGTTTGGCGGCAGCGGTGTTGAAAGGGGATTTGTCTGCCCGGTTCATGTTGGGGGACAGCGGCTCCAACCTGTTAGGCATCCAATTGGGAATCTGGTTGGCCTGGCTCTCTCCCCCCTGGCTGATTATTCTGCTGGATCTTCTGCTGGTGCTGGGTCACGGGTTGGGTGAGGTGATTTCCTTTACCCGAGTGATCGAGAACAGCCGTTTTCTCTCCTACCTGGACCGGGTGGGGAGGCGATAACCCTTTGCGAACCCAAAAAACCACGGGGGAGGTCCCGTGATTTTTTGGGTTACTTGACGATTTGCAGTTCCTTGGGGAACCGGGTCAACACCTGATGACCGTCTGCGGTGATCACCAGATCGTCCTCGATCCGGACACCGCCGATTCCAGGAACGTAAATTCCGGGTTCTACGGTGATGATCATTCCTTCGGAGAGAAGGTCCTTGTTTTTTCCGTGAAGAGAAGGATACTCATGAGAGGAGATTCCCAGTCCGTGGCCAATCCGGTGGGAGAACTGGGGACCGTAACCGGCTTCTGTTATCACCTGACGGGCCGCCTGGTCCACCTCCATCATCGGAGTTTGCGGACGGCATTGATCCAGGGCCGCTTCCTGGGCTCGACGTACCGTTTCATAAATGCGATTCGCTTCTTCGCCGATGGAGCGAAAGGCAACGGTTCGGGTAATGTCCGAGGCGTAACCCTCGACGATCACCCCCAGATCGAACAGCACCAAATCCCCTTCCTGTAACTTGCGTGTTCCCGGTTTGCCGTGGGGGTCGCCAGATTTTTCTCCAAATAAGACCATGGTAGAAAAGGACATTTCCCGGATTCCCTGTCGTTTCATCTCATATTCGATTCGGGCCACCACCTCCAATTCCGTACAACCGGGTTTCAGTGCTTCGATCCCGGTTTCCACAGCCAAGTCGGCAAAGCGGGCGGCTTTTGCGGCGGATTGGATTTCAGTTTCATCTTTGATGGCTCGCATCGCCTCCAGTTGAGGAGAAAGGGAGAGCAACTTGGCTTCCGGGGATAACTGGAGGAGGGCTTGAGAACGGTTATAGGAGAGGTGGTCCGGTTCCACCGCCACGCTTTGGAAAGGAAGGAGTTTGCGATCATTCAGCAGGGAATGGATTGCCTCCCAGGGATTGTCAGTATCTTCGTAGGGAGTAATTCCATAGGCCCACCCGGAATCCTTCAGGCGATCCATTTCCAGCTTCGGCAAAATGATGAAAGGCTCTTGCTCTGGAAAGGCAAACAGGCTTATCAATCGTTCATGGGGTTCACATTCAAATCCGGTGAGATAAAAGAGATTGGCGGGATCCTGGATCATCGCCAGCTCGATTTGCTCATGCTTCAGCCAACCGGACAGTTTTTCTAGACGGTGATTCACATGCATCAGCCTCCTTCGAAGGGTGATTTTTCCCTCGATTCAGGATGGTCTTACTCACCATAACACTCCATGATAGAGAGCGGAAGGGAACATAACGGTGAGACTGGTGTCCGTTTCCAGGTCAAACAAGCAGGAGTTTCCCTTGTTTTGCGGAAACCCCTGCTTGTTCAGACTCTATTTTTCCACCCCGTTTTTGGGAGTCAGTTTTTTCTTTTTTCGAGGGAGAAGCATGGGTTGCACATTGTTTCTTTTGGATTCCCGATAGAAGAGAAAACCGGCGATAAAGAGCATTCCGAGAACAAAGAGCAACAGCCCTCCCAGAAAAGGAAGCCAAGCGAAAGGCTTTCCTGCGAGGGTCTCGAAAATGACATTCTTCATCAGGGTCCAGCCGTAGACTCCCGCTACACCAGGGATACACAGCAAGACTAATGCTAATAATCGTTGATATAGCATGAGACCACCCCTTATCCACTCCTTATCCTACCCTATTTCAACGGGGAATGCCATGCCCCCCATCCCTTACCTTGGGTTGTGATAAGATGAATAACGGAGACTGGAGACGGGAGGGCGGCCGATGAAAAAGTTTCTGATCGTGGGTGGGGGAAAAGGCGGCACCGCCTTTTTCCGGACACTGTTCCAAATGGAACGGATTCACGTGACCGGTGTAGTCGATCTCAGACTAGACGCACCGGCGATTCTGGAAGCGAAACGGCATGGGGTCCCGACCGGCCAAGAGGTGTATCCGTTTCTGAAAGAAGGGCCTGATGTGGTCCTGGAGGTGACAGGGGATCCGAGGGTCTATCGGCATCTGTGCGAGGTCAAAGGAGAGGGCACGTTGGTGGTTCCTGGAGAAGTGGCCCACCTGATCATGCAGTTGATCGCGGAAAAAGAGCAGTGGTTTGAAGCTTGGCGTCTGCGCCAGCGCGAACTGGATGCCATTGTGAACTCTACCCATGACGGCATGATCGCAGTCAACCGTGAGGGACGGGTCACTCTGTTCAACCGGGCCGCAGAACGACTCATCGGACAACCGGCAGACCGGGTGATGGGCCAAAAGGTGGATCAAGTGTTGCCCGATGCCCGTCTGAATCAGGTGTTGCAGACCGGGAAACGGTCGTTGAATCAATCGCTGGAACTGGATAACGGCAAAAAAATCGTCACCAACCGGGAACCGGTGACCGACCGGAAAGGTCAGGTAATCGGTGTGGTTTCGGTTTTCCGTGATATCACGGAAGTGACTTCCCTCGCGCAACAGGTGACCGACTTGAAAAGTATGAAAAGTCAACTGCAGGCGATCATTGACTCCTCCGATGATGCCATCTCTGTCGTGGATACGGAAGGACTCGGCATCCTGATCAATCCGGCCTATACCCGGCTGACGGGACTGACGCCTTCGGAAGTGATTGGAAAACCGGCGGATACGGACATCTCTGAGGGGGAGAGCATGCACCTGAAAGTCATCCGGACAGGCAAACCGGTCCGCGGGGTGCCGATGAAAGTGGGATCCCACCGGAAAGACGTGGTGGTCAATGCGGCTCCGATCACAGTGGAAGGCCAATTGAAAGGGAGCGTCGCCATCATACAGGATCTGTCGGAAATCAAGGAATTGTACCGGGAACTGGAACGATTCCGCCGTTTGATTCGCACTTTGGAAGCAAAATACACCTTTGATGATATTATCGGCGAGAGCCAAGCGATGCAGTTGGCACTGGAAGAGGCTCGCCAAGGTGCCCGCACTCGGGCCACTGTTTTGTTGCGGGGGGAGTCGGGAACGGGAAAAGAGCTGTTCGCCCATGCCATTCACAATGACAGTGACCGAAAGTACAATCAATTCATCCGAGTCAACTGTGCTTCCATTCCAGAGTCGCTGTTGGAGAGCGAGCTGTTCGGCTATGAGGAAGGAGCCTTCACCGGAGCCAAAAGAGGCGGCAAAAAAGGTTTTTTTGAAGAGGCTGACGGGGGGACGATCTTTTTCGATGAAATCGGAGAGCTTTCTCCTTCCACTCAAGCCAAACTCCTCCGTGCTCTGCAGGAGAAAGAGATTGTCCGGGTGGGGGGAGCCAAACCTGTCCCCGTGGATGTGCGGGTGATTGCCGCCACCCATGTGGATCTGGAGCAAGCGATTCAAGAAAAGCGGTTCCGGGAGGATCTCTACTACCGTCTCAATCTGCTTCCTATCCATATTCCGCCCCTTCGTCAACGGGTGACTGACATCCAGGCGCTTTCTCTCCATTTGGTAAAAAAATTTAATCAAGAGTACGGACGAAATGTGACTTCGATTCATCGGGAGGCTCTCGATGTATTGGAAGCTTATCGTTGGCCCGGAAATGTGAGAGAGCTGGAAAATGTGCTGGGGCGGGCGATGATCCACATGCATTACAGTGAGCGAGAGATCCGTAAGGAACACTTATTGCCCCTTCCTTCCTCTATGGAACCTCCCGCATTGCCAGAGCCTGGGACGGGAGGGAGCCGGACGTTGCAACAAGTGGTTTCCCAGGCGGAGCGGGCTCATATTCTTCGGGTTTTTGAGGAGACTTGGGGCAATAAAACGGAGACAGCCCGGCGTCTCGGAATTTCAGTCCGAAATCTGTATTACAAGTTGGAGCGATATCAGATTTCAAATCGTGGGACGGAATCGAAGACCTAAAATCTCAATTGCAATCTTTTGCAGGAAATATGGAGCAGAGTCACTGCAAGATTTTGCAGAATCTCTCCTGCCGAGTCGATTTATAGCTGAAATCCCGCTTATTTACCCTTTGGTATGGATATTGCTTCATTTACAAGGGAGTGGCAGCATGAGAAAGTAAAGAGGGACTGCTCTGGTATGAGGGAAAGATGGGGATCAATACGTAGGAAAGCGTTTTCATTTTTATTCTCCTTTCCCACTCATACCGAAATCAATCCAGTGTGGGGTGGCTCCCAAAGTCCTGTGGATTTTTTTTTGATGTGACAGGATCGATGGGTTTGCTTTCGGGAGCCACAAACAAACAAGGAGGCAAATTTCTGTGAAAATCTTTGATTACATGGGCAAATATGATTACGAACAACTCCTGTTCTGTCAGGATGAAGCATCCGGTCTGAAAGCGATTATCGCAATTCACGACACTACCTTGGGGCCGGCCCTGGGGGGGACGCGGATGTGGACATATGCTTCGGAGGAAGATGCGATTGAGGATGCACTCCGTCTCGCACGGGGCATGACCTATAAAAACGCGGCGGCGGGTCTCAATCTGGGCGGCGGAAAAGCCGTGATCATCGGGGATCCTAAGCAAGATAAAAGTGAAGCGATGTTTCGTGCTTTCGGGCGTTTTATCCATGGCTTGAACGGACGGTATATCACGGCGGAGGATGTGGGTACCACGGTGGAAGACATGGATCTGATCCATGAAGAGACCCCCTATGTTACCGGCATCTCCCCTGCCTTCGGTTCCAGCGGCAATCCTTCTCCCGTCACTGCTTACGGTGTCTATCAGGGGATGAAAGCAGCGGCCAAAGAGGCCTTTGGAGACGATTCCTTACAAGGGAAGACGGTGGCGATACAGGGTGTGGGAAATGTAGCCTACCGACTTTGCCAGCATTTGCATGAGGAAGGGGCGAAATTAGTCGTCACCGATATCAGCCAGGATAATATGGAGCGAGCGGTCCGGGATTTCGGAGCGGAGACAGTGGCCCCTGACGCGATTTATGATGTAGAGTGCGATATTTTTTCCCCTTGCGCTCTAGGTGCCGTCATCAATGATGACACGATTCAGCGCCTGAAATGCAAAGTAGTCGCCGGTTCTGCCAACAATCAGCTGAAAACTGATGAGCACGGGGATCTTCTCACGGAAATGGGGATCGTTTACGCCCCGGATTATGTAATCAATTCCGGTGGTGTCATCAATGTGGCAGATGAGCTGTTGGGGTATAATCGAGAACGGGCGATGAAAAAAGTGGAGGGCATCTACCAGACGATCCGTCGGGTGTTCGAAATCGCCAAACGGGACCACATTCCCAGCTACAAAGCTGCGGATCGCATGGCTGAGGAACGGATTGCGACCCTGAGCCAATCCCGTAGCACGTTTTTGCAAAACGAGCGGACGCTCCTGAACATGCGGGTTCGCTGAAAACTATCAACCGGGAAGAAAAAGGGAGTGGAAAGAAACCATGGCTGATAACTACGACCTCGTCGTTTTGGGAGCTGGCCCGGGCGGTTATGTTGCCGCGATCCGAGCGGCCCAACTGGGCATGAAGACCGCGGTGGTGGAAAAGGAGAGAGTGGGCGGGGTTTGCCTTCACCAGGGATGTATCCCCAGCAAGTCCCTCTTGCGAAGTGCAGAGCTCTATCACGAGATGAGGCAGAGCGAAGACTATGGGATTCGGGTCGGAGAGGTCCAACTAGAAATGGACCTGGTTCAAGGACGAAAAAACCGGGTGAAGGATCAGCTGCATAAAGGGATCCAGCAACTTTTGCATAAAAACGGGGTGACTGTGATCGAAGGGACCGGGCGAATTCTGGGTCCCTCCATCTTTTCGCCCATGCCGGGAACCATCTCTGTGGAGAAGGCCGACGGAAGCGAAGCAGAGATGTTGGTTCCTGAGCATGTGATCATCGCCACTGGCTCTCACCCTCGGTCTCTCCCCGGGTTGGAGGTGGACGGAGAGTATGTGATGTTCTCCGATCATGCATTGGAGATGGAAAGTCTGCCACGATCGATGGTGATTGTCGGCGGAGGTGTGATCGGGGTTGAGTGGGCCTCGATGTTGAGTGATTTCGGTGTAGAGGTGACTGTGGTTGAGTTTGCCGATCGGATTCTTCCTTTTGAAGATGCCGATGTGAGCAGAGAAATGGCCCGGCTACTGAAAAAACGGAAGGTGAAGGTCCTCACCGGAGCCAAGGTCTTGTCGGAGTCGGTCCGGGTGGAGGAGGGGCGGGTGGCGTACCAGGTGGACAAAGGCGGAGAAAAACTGCCTTTGGATGCCGAACGGATGTTGGTCTCCGTCGGTCGCGAGCCTAACACGGAAGATATCGGCTTGTCCAACACATCGATTCAACTGGAGAAAGGATGCATCCAGGTGAATCCCTTCATGCAAACTACGGAATCCCACATCTACGCCATCGGGGACGTCATCGGCGGATATCAGTTGGCCCACGTCGCTTCCCATGAAGGCATCCTAGCAGTGGAACATCTAGCCGGCCATTCACCTCATCCTCTGGATCCCACCCTGGTGCCTCGTTGCACCTACAGTCGTCCCGAGGTGGGGAGTATCGGTCTGTCCGAGAAAGAGGCAAAAGAGAAGGGCTACGATGTGAAAGTGGGGAAATTTCCCTTCCGAGGTGTGGGTAAATCATTGGTTCTTGGGGAATCCGACGGGTTTATCAAACTGGTGGCGGATCAAAAGACAGAGGATATCCTGGGGGTACATATCATCGGTCCCCATGCCACCGACCTGATCTCCGAGGCCGGACTGGCCAAGGTACTGGATGCCACTCCCTGGGAGATCACCCAGGTAATTCATCCCCATCCGACCTTATCAGAAGTGTACGGAGAGGTTTCCACAGCCTTGGAAGGACTGCCGATTCATTTTTAAAAGCAGATCAAGAACGGAGGGATCCGTCAATGGGTAACGAAGAACACCAAGCGTTGGGCTTGTCCGACGATCAGGCGTTGGAAATGTATCGTATGATGCTGTTGGCCCGGAAAGTGGACGAGCGGATGTGGTTGTTGAACCGGGCGGGGAAGATTCCCTTTGTGATCTCCTGTCAGGGACAGGAGGCGATCCAAGTGGGAGCAGCCTTCGCTCTGGACAGGGAAAAAGATTGGCTGTGCCCTTACTATCGGGATCTGGGAATGATGCTGGCATTCGGTCAATCCGCCCGTGATCAGATGCTGTCCGCGTTTGCCAAGGCAGAAGATCCCAACAGCGGCGGTCGGCAGATGCCTGGCCATTACGGGGATAAACGGTTCCGGGTCGTTTCCGGCTCCAGCCCCGTCACCACCCAATTATTGCATGCTGTCGGTGTGGCTTTAGCCGCCAAGATGGAGAAAAAAGATTTTGTAACCTTGACTACCTTCGGGGAAGGCTCCAGCAATCAGGGGGATTTTCACGAAGGATTGAACTTCGCGGGTATTCATAAACTTCCCGTGATCTTTATGTGCGAAAACAATAAATATGCTATCTCCGTACCGGTGGAAAAGCAATTGGCCGGGGGAAGTGTTGCCGCTCGGGGGCAGGGCTACGGCATGCCAGGGATCGAGGTGGATGGAAACAATCCATTGAAAGTATTCCAGGCGGTGCGGGAAGCTGCTGATCGGGCCCGTCGAGGGGAGGGCCCCACTTTGATTGAAGCGATCTCCTACCGCCTGGTTCCTCATTCCAGCGATGACGACGATCGGACTTATCGGAAAAAGGAAGAAGTGGAGGAAGCCCGCAAAAAGGACTCTTTGGTTCAATTCAATCAATATTTGCAGGATATTGGACTGTTGGACGAAGAGAAAGAGGAGATTCTCAACCGGGAGATCACCCAACTGGTGGATGAAGCGACAGAATATGCGGAAGCGGCGCCCTACCCCGAGGTGGAACAGACTTATACTCATGTCTATGCGGATTAGGAGGAGAGAAACATGCCGGTGATTTCCTATATCGATGCAGTAACCCAGGCCCTCCAGGAAGAGATGCAACGGGATGAGCGGGTGTTTGTGTTGGGGGAGGATGTGGGCGTCCGGGGTGGAGTTTTCCGAGCCACCGCCGGTCTGATCGAAGAATTCGGCGCTGAGCGGGTGTTGGACACTCCCTTGACGGAGTCCGCCATCGCCGGGGTTGCCATCGGAGCCTCCGTCTACGGGATGCGTCCGGTGGCGGAGATCCAATTTGCTGATTTCATCATGCCGGCGGTCAACCAACTCGTCAGCGAAGCGGCTCGGATGCGCTATCGTTCCAACAATGATTGGCATTGTCCGATGGTGGTGCGAGCCCCTTATGGAGGCGGAGTTCACGGAGCACTCTACCATTCTCAGAGTGTGGAGAGCATGTTTGCAGGGGTGCAAGGACTGAAGATCGTGACCCCCTCCACTCCTTACGATGTAAAGGGTCTGCTCAAAAGTGCAATCCGGGATGAAGATCCGGTCCTCTTCTTTGAACATAAACGGTGCTATCGCCTGATCAAAGGGGAGGTACCGGAAGAAGATTACACCCTTCCGATCGGCAAGGCGGAAGTGAAGCGGGAAGGCACGGATGTGACTGTCATCTCTTACGGAATGACCCTCCATTTTGCGTTAAAGGCGGCGGAGGAGCTGGAGAAGGAGGGGATCAGTGTCCATGTACTGGACCTGCGCACCCTGATTCCCCTGGATAAAGAGGCGATCCTGGAAGCTGTAGCGCAAACGGGGAAAGTCCTGATCATCCACGAAGACAACCAGACCGGTGGCTTTGGCGGGGAAGTGGCGGCGGTGATCGCACAGGAAGCTTTCTTTGAACTGGATGCTCCGGTCCGTCGTCTCTGTAGCCCGGATGTGCCGGCGATGCCTTACAGCCCGCCTTTGGAAAAGGAATTTATGCTTAATCCTGAAAAAGTGACCCGGGCCATCCGGGAGTTGGTGGAGTTTTAAAGGAGGAGGTACACCGATGGCGACCGATATTACGATGCCTCAGCTGGGGGAGAGCGTGACGGAAGGGACGATTACCAAGTGGTTGAAGCAACCCGGGGATTCCGTCGCTAAGTATGAGCCCCTCTGTGAAGTGGCGACCGACAAAGTGAATGCGGAAGTACCCGCCACCTTTAGCGGTACGATGACGGAGATCGTCACGGAAGAAGGGAAAACGGTGGAGGTCGGGGAGCTGATCTGCCGGATCCAGGAAGATGGAAAAGGGGAGGCACTCCTTCCTGAGCAGAACACGGAGCAAAAGCCAGAAGCGGAAGCCTCCGTGACAGCCCCAGGGGACGAATCGATGAAACGTCGCTATTCCCCGGCGGTACTTCGCCTCGCCCAGGAGAACGACATCGATCTGGAGCAGGTAGAGGGAACGGGAAAAGGCGGCCGCATCACACGTAAGGATCTGCTGCAACTGATCGAATCCGAACAGGCCGATACTGCTACACTTCGCAAGGAACCTGTGGAACCGGTGACACCCACACCGACATCGGAGCCTGTCCAAGCCGCAGTCTCGCCAGCTACCCTTGCCGAGTCCGAATCCGCTATTAGTTTGGAGCCGGGGGATCAGGAGCTTCCTCTCACCAATGTGCGCAAAACCATCGCTCAGCGCATGGTGACCAGTAAACAGGAAGCCCCTCACGCTTGGATGATGATGCAGGCGGATGTAACCGGTTTGGTCAAACTGCGGCAAATGAGGAAGGAAGAGTTTAAAAAGAGAGAAGGCATCTCCTTGACCTATCTGCCTTTCTTCATCAAGGCAGTGGTGGACTCCCTGAAGGAATTCCCCTATCTCAATTCCACCTGGGGTGGAGACCGGATCATACTGAAAAAGCGGATCAACATCTCCATCGCTGTCGCCACGGAGGATGCACTCTACGTTCCGGTGATTCATGATGCCGACGAAAAAAGCATCCTGGGCCTGGCCAAGGCGATTCAGCAACTGGCGGAGAAAACCCGGGCTGGTAAGCTGGCTATGGATGATCTGTCCGGTGGTACTTTTACTGTCAACAACACCGGTTCCTTCGGTTCCATCGCCTCTCAGCCGATCATCAATCATCCCCAGGCGGCAATCCTCTCAATGGAGTCGATTGTGAAACAGCCGGTCATCAAGGAGGATATGATCGCTGTTCGCGATCTGGTCAACCTCTGCCTCTCTTTGGACCATCGCATTCTGGATGGTCTGATGGCTGGTCGCTTTCTCCAGCGGGTCAAAGAACGTTTGGAGTCCTACGGCCCCGATACACAGATTTAGATTGGTTCTTTTAGCACCCTGTGATCAGGGTGCTTTTTTGAGAACTCGGCGATATGGGGTAAGCGTTGTGATTTACTTGGGTCTTGGACGGTTGGGATGGGGTTTCACCTATTGTTCCGTTGTTCAGACGAGCCCAAGTCACTCCATGTGATCCCCACCCTCCCTGTGAACAGTTTTTTATGAAGGTTCTAGAGACAACGGCAATCTACTTTTCCGTCGCGCCTCTTTCATAGAGAAGGGATTGCCTTTGCTATTTTATATGCGATATATTTCATATAGCCTATGGAAGGATCCGGCGGAGCAGGGGGCTATTCCGGGAATGGGTCCATGAAGGACCAGGTGGGGTTGGCAGGGGGGAGATGGGAAAAGGAGGAACTCAATAAGTGTCTCAGGGTAAAAACGATCGGATCAAAGGTTTTGCTATGGTGTTGGGGGCGGCGATGCTGTGGGGAGGCTCTGGTACCGTGGCCCAGCATCTTTTCCAGCAACAACAGGTGGATCCCGGTTGGCTGGTGACTGTCCGTCTGCTGGTTTCGGGAATCCTGCTTCTCCTGTTTCTCTCCTTGCGCCAAGAAAGAAGGTCCGTGCAAGCCCTCTGGAAAAATCCGAAGGACCGGAGGGAGCTTCTGCTATTTGGAGTGGTGGGGATGTTGGGGGTCCAATATACTTTTTTCGCTGCCATCGATGCGGGAAATGCGGCTACAGCGACGTTGCTCCAATACTTGGGACCGGTCCTGTTGACGGGATGGGTGGCTCTCTCCATGGGACGAATGCCGCAGAACCGAGAGTGGGTGGCGGTTAGTTGCGCATTGGTGGGTACCTTCTTTTTGGTTACCGGCGGCAAGGGGTCTTCTCTCTCGATCTCACCTACGGCTTTGATCTGGGGATTGCTATCAGCGGGTACCCTCGCCTTTTACACGGTGTATCCTTCCCGGCTGTTGAAACGATGGGGTTCGGCACCGGTAGTGGGGTGGGCGATGTTGATTGGTGGGGTGACTCTGGCATTCCTCTGTCCACCTTGGGCAGCCCCTTGGTCGGTTTGGAGTGTAGGAACGATCCTTTTGATCTTGCTGGTGGTAGTGTTTGGGACGTTGGTGCCTTTTTTTCTTTATTTGGACAGTCTCCGTTTTCTTCTGCCATCAGAAACGGGAATGCTCTCCTGTGCCGAGCCTCTGACCGCTGCGGTGCTGGCGGTCTGGTGGCTGGGGGTGCCCTTTGGGCCGGGAGAGTGGCTGGGGGCCATTCTGATCATGGGGACAGTGATTCTTCTTTCTATCGGCGGCCGCCGGGAGCAAGCCCTGGACCAGAGCGACTCCAAACCTGCAAGAGGGGTTTGATATAGAGCAAAGCAAAGCGGCTTCCCCCGATGGAAGCCGCTTTTGTGAGGTGGGTATCACATTTGAGACCTAAATTCTAATGAGCCAAAGAGGCTCCATGAAAACCCAAGCTTCCCTGTACCGACTTTAGATCCCGATCAATTCGTCGTAGATCGCAAGGAAGGTGACACAGAGAGTGCCCAGAGTTAATAGACCGCCAATGTAAAATCCGGGCTTGTTCCCTTCCTTTTTGTTGGTCAGGGTACCTTTGATGGCGAGGGCGGAGATGAAGATCAAAATCACAGTCATGTACATATGGATGTTTCACCCGCTTTCTGTGTTTAGAAGACGCACCTTTCGGATCCCAGCGTCCTTAGGATTTCCATTCTCCAAATCCAGTATACTGTCGGGTCGACGGGAGGGCAAGAGCTCGGGTGGCTACTCCATCCTGTGGATCGAACCGGGAGGGGAAACTCTCCGTGATCTGCGGGTGAACAGGGTTTTTCACGGATTTGTGAACATCATTAAAAGAAGGTCATCGCACCGCTGATCAGTGTGGTGAGAAGAAGGGTGACAATAATGACATAGACAACGGTTTTCACCCAGATCGGTTGCATGGAATCACCTCAGATCTATTTTAGTCGAGGGCTTCCCCCCTGTCCAATAAAAGGACAAATTCCCGATTTATTGACGCAAAAGAGTTTATTTTTGATATATTAAAAACAAAAGTGGAAAGGGCTGTTGATTCACCAGGAAATAGGAAGTAGAACCAAATGCGTTTTCCCTTTCGCCCTCACTGTTTCCGCTTAAAATAGGGGGAGCCATAACCCGGAGACGTGCAAGCTTTTGCAGTATACAGATGGGAGGGAGATTTTTGTTCAAAAAGAAGTTTCCTGGTCAGGGATTCAGAGGGGGGGCTGACATGAGGCCCTCACTTTCTCCGGAGGAAATCGATCATGTGGGCATTGCAGTAAAAAGTCTGGAAACGGCGATTCCTCTGTACCGGGATATCCTGGGGTTCTCTTTTCTCGGAAAAGAGACCGTTGACAGTCAACAAGTGCGCGTGGCCTTTTTTCGGCTGGGAGAAATCAAAGTGGAACTATTGGAACCGACTTCTCCGGAGAGCACCATCGCTCGTTTTATCGAGAAGCGTGGAGAAGGGATTCACCATATCGCTCTTGCAGTGAAGGAGCTGGAGGGAGAGCTGGAGGGATTAGCAACAGCGGGGATCCGCCTTATCGATGAGTGGCCCAAACCGGGGGCCAACGGGACCCAGGTGGCCTTTCTCCATCCTAAATCCACAGGAGGTGTTCTTTACGAATTGTGCCAACCGGGAAAGCAGGGGATCCGAATCGGGGAGGACCAGGATGTATAAAAAACTGAATGAACTGGAAGCTCGTCGTCATCGGGCGGAGGTGGGCGGTGGTGATAAAAAAATTCGCTCACAACATGATAAAGGGAAACTGACTGCACGGGAGCGAATCGCACTCTTGCTGGATGAAGACTCTTTTGTGGAACTGAATCCCTTTGTAGAGAACTCCGCAGCGGACATCGGCGAGGCACCTGGGGAAGGGGTGGTGACAGGGTACGGGAAGGTAAGCGGTTGCTCGGTCTATGTTTTTGCCCAGGATTTCACGGTTTTCGGGGGAGCCCTGGGCGAGATGCATGCCTTGAAAATCGCTCGCCTCATGGATCTAGCGGCCCAGAACGGCGCCCCGATTATCGGACTGAACGATTCCGGTGGCGCCCGGATTCAGGAGGGGGTGGCCTCTCTGGATGGATACGGACACATCTTCTACCGAAATTCCATCTATTCTGGTGTTGTGCCCCAAATCTCGGTCATCATGGGTCCCTGTGCCGGTGGAGCTGTCTATTCTCCGGCACTCACCGATTTTGTTTTTATGGTGGAGGAGACCAGTCAGATGTTTATTACCGGACCTAAGGTGATCGAGACGGTCACAGGCGAGCAAATCTCCTCTGAAGAACTGGGGGGTGCCGGGGTTCACTCCACCCTGAGCGGAAATGTCCATTTTACCTCCGCTTCGGAATCAGAAGCGTTGGAATCAGTCCGGCGGTTGCTCAGTTTCCTGCCTCAAAACCATATGGAGGCACCGCCTCGTATTCGCACCCCCAAGGATGATGGCTGGGTGGAAGACCTGATGGATGTGGTTCCAGTGGAAGGGACCAAGGTGTATGATGTACATAGGGTGATCGAAAGGGTTGTCGACGGGGGGGACCTCATGGAAGTGCATGAGAAATTCGCCCGCAACATCGTCGTCGGCTTTGGCCGGATCGATGGACAACCGGTGGGGATCGCCGCTAACCAACCTAAGGTGATGGCTGGGGGATTGGATATCGATTCCTCAGACAAGCTGAGCCGGTTTATTCGGTTTTGTGACAGCTTTAATATCCCGTTGATCACTTTTGTGGATGTGACTGGGTTTCTACCCGGAGTGAACCAGGAGTACCAGGGGATTATACGCCACGGGGCCAAGATCCTGTATGCTTATTCCGAGGCGACAGTGCCCAAAATCACCGTCATTATCCGCAAAGCTTTTGGCGGGGCTTATGTGGCTCTCAATAGCAAAGCGATCGGAGCGGACGTGGTTTACGCCTGGCCCTCCGCCGAGGTGGCAGTGATGGGGCCGGAGGGGGCGGCCAATATCATCTATCATCGGGAGATCCGGGAAAGCGAGGACCCCTCCGCCACTCGCACTGAGAAAATTGAGGAATACCGCAAGCAATTTGCCAATCCTTACGTGGCGGCAGCCAAAGGGATGGTGGACGATGTGATCGACCCGAGGCAAACCAGGAACAAGCTGAGACAAGCTCTGGAGATGTTGCAGAACAAACGGAAGGACCGGCCTGCTAAAAAACACGGCAACATCCCACTGTAAAGAAGGTCCGGTACAGGGCGATCAGATCCGATTCCGATCCACCTGGTTTCAAGACTCGGAAGGTGCTTCTTTACACGGAGAGAGGGTGTGCGATTCCCTTCAAGGAGGCACAGAAGAAACACATAGAATGTAGCTGGCGGTGCCACTAAACTTAAAAACAAGCGTGGGAACAGGCGAACAGATTGAAATGATGGAGGAATCAGCATGGTTAATGAAGAGCGTTTGCTGGATGAGTTTTTGGAATTGGTCCAGACGGACAGTGAGACCGGAGATGAGAGGGCGGTTTGCGATCTGTTGAAGGAGAAGCTGACTCAAATTGGATTTACGGTGACGGAAGACGATTCCGCATCTGTGACCGGCCACGGGTCAGGGAACCTGATCGCCACGTTACCGGGAGATGACCTGTCAGCACCGGCGATTTACTTCACTAGCCACATGGACACGGTTGCCCCGGGGATCGGGGTGAAGCCCCGGATCGAGGATGGCTATGTGAAAAGTGATGGAACCACGGTGTTGGGAGCGGATGACAAAGCCGGCCTGGCCGCCCTTCTGGAGGGTGTTCGTACGGTAAAGGAGCAGGGGATTTCCCATGGTTCGATCCAGTTGATCCTTACTGCTGGTGAGGAATCAGGATTAGTCGGCTCCAAGAGTCTCGATCCTGGGATGCTGAAGGCGGATTTCGGATTTGCCATGGATTCCAATGGGCTGGTTGGTGAGATTATCACCGAAGCTCCTTCCCAAGTGCGGCTGGATGTAGTGATCCGGGGCAAAGCGGCTCATGCAGGGGTGAATCCGGAAGACGGGATCAGTGCGATTCAAGTGGCCAGCCGGGCGATATCCAAAATCCCCTTGGGACGGATCGATAGGGAAACTACTGCCAATATCGGCCGATTTCAAGGGGGCACCGCTTCCAATGTGATTCCGGAAACCGTGGAAATCCTAGCCGAGGCCCGTAGCCGGGATGAGGCCAAGCTGGAAGCCCAGGTGGACAAAATGGTGAAAGGGTTCAAAGAAGCGGCCACCGAACTAGGAGCAGAGGCGGAAGTGAAAGTGACTCAGATGTATCCGGCTTATAAGTTCGGAGAATCCGACGCCGTTGTGCAAAAGGCGGTTGCCGCCGTGAAAAAAGTGGGTCGTCAACCGAAATTATTGGCCAGCGGCGGCGGCAGCGATGCCAACGTCATCGCCGGTCATGGCATTCCCACAGTCAATCTGGCCATCGGTTATGAGGAGATTCACACGACCCAGGAACAGATGCCGATTGCAGAGCTGAACAAAGCAGCAGAACTGGTGGCCGCTCTGATCGAGGCGAGCCGGGAATAAAACAGAGAGGATATTTACAGGCTCACGGATCAGAAATCCGTGGGCTTTTTTATAGTAAGTATGAGACGAGGGTGTTCTTATGGTTACAAACCAGCTGTTTTGCTAGATGTCCCTGTCTGCTTGGATTCCCTCAAGCGGTGGGATTTCTCGTGATGAGGGGAGAGAATAGAATGCAGATTCAATCCCGCAAAGAGCGATGCAGGAATGGAAGTGAATTCATCATTCGGAGTGCTGTTCTGGAGGATGCATCAGCTTTGCTTGATCTCGCCAGGTCCGTGATTGCGGAAGGGCATTACCAGATCACAGAGCTGAGTGAATTTCAGTTGACTGTGGGGCAAGAGAGAAAGTGGATTCGGGAGATGACCAACTCTCAAGATGGAGTGATCTTGGTAGCGGAAGCAAGGGGAAAGGTCATCGGGATGCTGGACTTCCAAGGGGAATGAAAAAGGCGTCTGAGCCATACCGGTTTTTTCGGAATGAGTGTGAGCCAGCCATGGCGAGGTAGAGGAGTGGGTTCTGCTCTGCTCCAGACCTTACTGGACTGGGCTGAAACCCATCCAACCATCGAGAAGGTGTGCCTGGAGGTATTCGCAGACAACGACAGGGCCATCTCCCTTTACCATCGGTTAGGATTCCAAGAGGAAGGGCGATGGAATCGGCAGGTAAAAACAGGAGAAGGGAAATACGTAGATCTACTTCAGATGGGGCCGGTTTGTGGACGACAATGAATAAAATTCGCGATAATTCGGGATGAATCCCCCGATATTCGTACAATCTAACAGCGATGGAGGATGAATAAAAAGGGGGATGGATCACCTTGAGTAATCGTTTGGAAGATGAGGGGAACCGGCGCCAACCATTTTGGCTCCATTTGTTTCCGGGTTTAAAGCAGGAGGGTGGGGTTGGCTCACCCGTGCCCTCTGCTGTCCCAGTGAAGGAGGAAGTGATGGATGAGTTCAACTGGAAGGTCAGGGACCGGGAGGTTGGAATCCTCTGGCGTTACACCCTCTGGAAATGGACGGATGCGACGGGGAATCCCTGCTGGGTAAAGACCAGTCGGGGCACTTTGAACCTCTACTTTTTCTCCATTTCGCTGATCGGTGAAGAGCGAGCTCTGTCCACCTCTCCTGATCCAATCTGAGGTTAACAAAACTCTCGATGGGTAGGATTTTTTGTTATCCCTCTGGGTAGTAAGAGGGAAGGCGGGTTGTGACCGCAGGTAAAGCCGTCTCTTTACTTGCGGTTTTTCACTTGTTCTGATTCCTACCTGTTCACAAAACAGTCAAGGATCGGGGACGAATTTCGATGGACAGAGGTGTCTCCCCGATGATTTCCCCGTCGGAATGAATGACGAGGGGGGGATCGGAGCGAAGGGTGATCCGGCGCCCCTCCAAGAGGAGGACGGAAGGATGGGAGGTATGTCTGCCTTTGTAGACGGAGGGGAAAAGTTTGATCAGGCCTGCTCTGGATAACCCATGAACGCAACAGAGATTCAAGAGTCCATCATCAGAGCGGGCCTCGGGGCAAATCTGCATACCACCGCCATAGTTGGGTTGGTTGCAGATGGCCACCAGCCACACTCGGTCAAAAACTTGTTCAATTCCATCCGTGATCAAGGTCACCTGGGCGGGTCGGTACTGTTTCAATGTCTGAAGAAAGCCAAGCAGATAGGCGAAACGGCCAAGACGTCGGCTGATAGAGGATTGATTCACCGCTTTCGCCACTTGACCATCAAAGCCGATTCCTCCAAAGCCGATCAGAGATCGGGTGCCGATCCGGGCGGTATCCATCGGTTGTATTTTATTGCGGAGCACCCGATACAAAGCTTGTTTCGGGTGCAGGGGAATTCCCTGAGCCTGGGCAAAATCGTTTCCCGATCCAGCAGGGATATAGCCGAGGGGGATTCCTGTATCTACCAGGGCATTCCCCACTTCATGCACCGTTCCATCCCCGCCTACCGCTACCACCGCCTCGATGTCACGACGGATCATCGATCGGACCAGTTCCGTCGCCTGACTGGGGGCGCTAGTAAAATAGACCTCATAGGGGGTCTGTTTTTGGATAAGCCATCCCTCCACTCTGGACCAGACACGTCGCCCCCGTCCATTGCCGGATACCGGGTTGACAATGAAAACATACATAGCTCACACCTCGATGTCCTTCCTTTTCCATGTCCCATAGAGCTGTCGATTCATATGAAGAAAAAGCCCGGGAGCCCATCGGCGCAGGCGCATTGCCCAACTCAGGCTGTGAGGGATGACCTTCAGCCGGGGGCGGTCGATCAATTGCAGGGCATGACAGGCGACCGTGTTGGCATCCAGTAGCCGTCGGGCAATCGGAGGCGGAAAGTATCCCGAGGGATCTTCAGCGCCGAAGAAGGGAGTTTGCACCGGCCCCGGACACAAAACCCCCACTTGGATCGCAGGGGCATATTCCAGATGGAGTGACTCTGAAAATCCCACCAGCGCAAATTTGGAGGCGACGTAGGGGGCCAGATTGGGGCTACCGGAAAGTCCCGCTACCGAGGCGATGTTCACCACGCGTCCGCCACCCCGCTTCAACATATGGGGAAGGAGGGTCAGGGTCATGCGGACCGCTCCCAGGTAGTTCGTCTCCATCATCGCTTGGTAATCCGAAAGTGGAATTTGGAGTGCCCCGCCGAAGCGGCCGAATCCGGCGTTGTTGATTAACACATCCACCTGTGGGTGGCATCGGATCACTTCGGCTATCAAATTTTCCACTTCCTCTTGACGGGTTACGTCACAGGTGAACCAATCCCCGGTCCCCAACTCTTCTCGCAGATGGCGGAGAGAGCGCTCGTTCCGGGCCACCAGCAGTGGATAATCCCCCTTTGCCACCAGTTCCCGTGCAATTTCCTTGCCGATGCCGCTGGAAGCCCCGGTGATCAAAACGATTCGTGACATTTGAATCCCCCGTTCATGACATCGGGACCTGAGGGAGGATGCGGCCGTCAATCCGTTCAAAAATATCATCCAGATCCCGCCCGGTGATGGTCAAACCGTGATTTTTCAATCCCACCACTGCACGGGAAGGGTCTTCCGCTTTGCGGATCTGATCTGCCACCGCTTCCGCCAGTTGCACTGTTCCGCAGGGATAGTTGATTTCTGTAGAAGTCACCCCATCCATCCAAGCATGGATATGGATAATGGCCCCCACCTCAGGATGTTCCGTATAGATCATCCAATGTTCAATCGCATCGACGGATGCCCGTTTGGGTTCGATCTGAGGAGGAACGCTGATTTCCATGGCCGGGGTGGTGTCATCAAAACCTTTGATCAATAGGATATCCCGTCCGATTTGATGAAGATTACCCTTATTTACCCCGCGGGCGCTCATCCAGAATTGGTTTTCTTCCCTGCGGGCGCTCAAATTTCCGTAGCTGAGCCCGCCGATCCCATATAATCGCTGGATATGACGGTAATCCCTAGGGGGTAACAGCTCCTGAATCGGGAACGGGGCAGGTAGCAAGTTCATCTCATCCAGTTTTTTTCCGGACTGGTAAATGTCCCGGGTGATTCTGTCTCCATCCCACAATGTTTCCGGCAGATCGGGGAAGAAGTGGTTATCGATGACCAACTGCGAAGTGGCCAAGGGTTGCAACCGTTCAAATACCTCCCGAAAATAACCTTCCGTGCCGAAGCTTTCCTTGACGGAATAACAGCCCTGTTCCAGGGTAAGAAAATAAGTTTCCGGTTCCCCGTTGCCAATGGATAGATAGATCATCAGGTTCCCGAGGGAACGGATGAGAACAGGGTATGCCGTATGTAAGATGTCTGTATGTGGCTTGCCTTCAGCCACGGTCACAACAAATGTCCCCTGTCCACTCCGCCGAAAATGACGGGGGCAGGCTTCATCGACGAAATTAAGAACCAGCTGGATTTTCGGCGGGACCTCCTCATCCAGCTGATATCCTTTGGATTCCATCTCCCGTTGCAATCCGGCAGCGAATTCTTTCAAAAAGGGGGAACCCTCCTGAGATCCGATCATTGCGAAGGTATTCATCTGATTTATCCCTCCTGTGATACCATAGGATTTATATTTATTTTTCCCTTTAAAGCCAAAATATACCTCGAATTGAACTGGCTTGTTTCATATGGCGTCACAGGTGTGTTGATTAGCTATATTTTAAGCAGGAAATAAGGTCGGGATGGTGGGACGGTGAAGAACCTTTGCGCTCTTTGCAAGAGATCGTAGCCGTCCCGCCATCCCCCTTCCCACAAGAAAAATTTTGCGACTCGGACAAGGAGAAGAGCGAAAGGTCAGTTTGTTTCTTTCACTCATTTCCTGGTTAATCAACAGCTCTGATTTTAGGTGGTAGATCGTGTTCTACCCTGCTCCGGCCATCCTACCAGGAAGTGAAGACCGGCCGCTTAAGAATCTGATCATCGGTCAGGGGCAAAGCCGGGGAGGTCAGCAATACCAGGATGAATGTTGCCCCTAAGCGTCTCTCGTGAGACTTTCAGATTGTAGTACCTGTGGCACAAAGGTCGCTTGAGTAACACACGACTCTCCTTCGCCCCCATTTTCCCAACAGCCCATGGGGTCATAAACGCGGGTCATTACGCATACTCCCTTTCCGAGGGAAGGAAAGGGGGAAGTGATGTGATTATTTGGAAACAAGGGACGGTTCTTCGGGTGGTGGAGGAAGAGAAAGAGGTGCAATGGTTGGAAGTAAGAGAAGAGGAGGGAAGGGAGGAGCGGGCGGTTCATTATCCTCTTTTGTTGGGCCGTTGTGAACCGGGAGACCGAGTGTGGCTCAACACCACGGCGGTTCAGTTGGGCTTGGGTACGGGCGGGGTCCACTTTGTGGCGGGTTGGGTGGATCGTCCCCCCCAATCGGAACCGGTTCAAGGTCACATGATGAAATTGCGTTACACCCCTTGGCAGGTAGCCCTGGCAACGGGTGAGGAGCCGGGAAGCCGCTATTCCGAGATCCTGAAAGAAAGGAATTCACTCGATGGTACACCGGTGTTGATTGGGGAATTGCATAGTATGTTACCAGTAGCGGTGGCCACTTGGCGGGATTTGGCCGACAGTGACCCATCCCCCCGCATCGTCTATGTGATGACGGACGGTGGTGCTCTGCCGGCTCCTTTCAGTCGGCACATCCGGTTGTTGAAAGAAGCCGGTTGGCTAACGGGAACTGTGACTTGTGGTCATGCTTTCGGTGGGGATCTGGAAGCGATCAACCTCTATTCTGGGCTGTTGCTGGCCCGCCATGCTTTGCAGGCGGATCTGATCTTTGTCTCTATGGGACCAGGAATCGTGGGGACGGGGACCCCCTTCGGCTTTTCCGGAGTGGAGCAGGGGCAGGCGGTCAACGGGGTTTACAGTCTGCAAGGGTTGCCTGTGGTGATCCCTCGCATCCAGTCCGTGGATCCGAGAGAACGTCATTGCGGGTTGAGTCATCACACGGTCACCAACCTCACGTCAGTGGCGTTGGCCCCTGCAGTGGTTCCTCTGCCACAGCCTTTACCTGAAGAGATTCTGGAAGAGATCGGGGGCTTGCAGGAGCGTTGCCAGGTAGGACACCATTGGTTGGAGGCGTCCGTCACCGCCGAGGAAGTAGAGGAACGTCTCCTGAATTATCCGGGGAAGGTTCGCAGTATGGGGCGCGGGATTCGGGAGGATCCACTCTTCTATCGGACTATTTCTGCTGCGGCGGTTGTTGCTTTTCAACTATGGAAAGGGATCGGTGCCGGATGGACTGCTGCCGACGCAATAGCTCATCTAACGTCAGCTGTTGGCGGGAGTATTGCCGCAACCAAGCCTGCACCTGCCACCCTTTTCCGACGATCCTGAGCTGTCTTTCGCCCATCTCCACTTTCATCTGTTTCACCTCTGGTCATGGATTGGCAAATGCGGAGAAGAGACACGTCCGCACCAGTTTATCTGAAGGAGAAGAAGATTATACCTGCCCGCGTGTTTCGGTGAGGGGGGCAGAATCCTGTATAATGGATAGGGATGATTTAGGAGGTGCTGAAGTTGAGGAAATTGGAAGAGCAGACGATTCATAGTCGCACCCTATTTGAAGGCCGGGTGATCCGGGTGGAGTTAGATGAAGTAAGACTTCCCAACGGGGAGACCTCCACCCGGGAGTTGGTCCGGCATCCGGGAGCGGTTTCGGTGTTGGCTGTTACTGAGGAGGGGAAGATCGTCTTGGTACGGCAGTACCGGAAACCCTTGGAAAGGGAGATTCTCGAATTGCCCGCGGGCAAACTGGAGCCAGGGGAAGAGCCGGCAGACTGTGCTCGGCGAGAATTGGAGGAGGAGACGGGGTACCGGGCGACGGAGTTGACGCACTTGGTCTCCTTTTACACTTCCCCTGGCTTTGCGGACGAGCTATTGCACTTGTATGAGGCACAAGGGGTGTCCGAGGGAACTTTTCAACCTGATGAGGATGAGTTTGTGGAACGGGTGGAGCTGACTTTGGAGGAAGCTTTTGAGCGGGTGAAGTCCGGGGAGATTTGCGATGCCAAGACGGTGACGGCTCTTTATATTCTGCAAGGTCGGGAGCAAAGGGCTCGATGACCCTGAAATCGGTTTTTGCCGACCTCCATATCCACATTGGCCAGACGGAAGGTGGACTCCCAGTGAAAATCACTGGTTCTCGCAATCTCACCTTTGACAATATTGTTCAAGAAGCGGCCCACCGCAAAGGGATCCACATGATCGGCATCATCGATGCCCATTCGCCGCCGGTTCAAGAGGAGATCGCACGCAACTTGGATGAGGGACGTTATGAAGCTCTGCCCGGAGGCGGAATCCGTTATCGGGAGACCACTGCGATTCTCGGCGTGGAGATCGAGGTGAAAGGAACCGGGAGAGGTGTGGCCCATCTGTTGGCCTATTTTCCCAATTTGGATGTGATGCGCACCTTCAGCAGTTGGATGTCCCACCATGTGAAAAACATGCAATTATCCACGCAACGCTTCCACGGAGACTTGAGAGACCTGGAAGGGAAAGTGGCGGACTTAGGCGGATTGCTGATACCAGCCCATGTGTTTACCCCCTTTAAAAGTGTCTACGGCAGTGCGGTGGATCGGATGTCAGATCTGTTGAACCTGGATCAATTGGCCGGGGTGGAATTGGGACTCTCCTCGGATTCTACGCTTGCCGACCAGATTTTCGAGCTGGAGCGGTTTACTTTTCTCACTAATTCCGATGCCCATTCCCTGCCGAAAATCGGCCGAGAGTACAATGAGCTTTTGCTTGCAGAACCTAGCTTTCAGGAACTGAAGCGGGCTCTTCAGCGCCAACAGGGGCGGCGGGTGTTGGCCAATTACGGACTGGATCCAAAGCTGGGAAAATATCATCGGACGCGTTGTCTCAACTGTGGAGAATTGCTCATTCCCACAGAGTCCGGTCGCTGTGAGTACTGTGGTAGCACGAAAACGGTGAGGGGGGTGGCAGACCGGATTGAGCAGCTAGCCGACCGTCCGACCACTCATCCGGCCCACCGGCCTCCCTATATCTATCAGGTGCCCTTGGAGTTTATCCCGAAGCTGGGGCCCAAAACCTTGCAAAAGTTGCTTCAGCGGTTCGGGACGGAAATGGAGATCTTGCATCGGGCCTCCCTGGAGGACATCGCCGAACTGGTCGGGGCATCGGTGGCGACCCAGATCCGCCTCGCCCGGGAACGGCGATTGGAGTTTGAAGAAGGGGGCGGCGGTAGCTACGGCCGGGTAAAAAATCAGGTCGTGGCAGGCCGATTCAAGGAATGAAGGAACAAGGGATCACCTATGCTCTCAGGCAAATCGCACCTTGGAAACACGTGGGTCTCGCAATCACTTGGGAAAACACATCCTGACTGTGCAAGAAGGATATAAATCACGGCGTTTCTAAAAGCGTTGTGAAACAGGGAGGGTGGGGTTTCAAATGGAGTGATTTTGGCTCTCCAGAACAACCCCATCCCGACCGTCCAAGAAGATTCATGTAAATCGTAGCCTTTCTAGTCTATCTTTCTCCAACCGCTCATAGAGATAGAGAGAGTGGACAAGGAGGGAGTCTAGATGAGGAAGATGGGCATTCGCCAGACATTGCGGTTGCATGTGGAGAGCCAGATGTCTCTGTATCTGTTTGTAGGCGTGTTGTTTATGATGGGTGTGATTTTCGGGGCGATCATCGTCAATACCTTGTCCCCGGTTCAAAAGGAAAATCTCCTCGGCTACCTGGGACACTTTTTCCAGGGGCTGGATCAAAAAGATGCCGCCGATCCCAAGATCGCCTTTCAACACTCGCTAGGGGGACATTTTAAAACACTAGGACTGATGTGGATCCTGGGCATATCTGTGATTGGGATTCCCTTCGTCTTTGTCCTCATGTTTTTAAAAGGGTTGGTCATCGGCTTTACCGTCGGTTTTCTGGTGAACCAGCTCTCCTGGGAGGGACTATGGTTCTCACTGTCTGCGGTGGTGCCGCAAAATTTGTTGGTGGTTCCGGCATTGATGGTGGTTGCAGTCAGTGGAACGGCTTTCTCTGTCTTGTTAGCCAAAAATCGCTTGATTCAGCGTAGAGGAAAGATTTATCCGCAATTTTTATCCTACTCGATCCTGGTGACGTCTATGGCATGCATTCTGGTGGTGGCTTCTCTGTTTGAGGCATATGTCTCTCCTATGCTGATGCGGGTGGCAGTACCTCATCCTTAACAAATTATAATATTTATCAAATGATATCTTATATCATAAGAATTGACTTCCTTGTTCTCCCTCTTCTATAATGAGATCAGGAGTGCAGGGGGGTGTTCCAGATGGAAGAGCGAGTAAGACAGATTAAACAGCAGCTTTCTGCTCACAATTACAAGCTGACCCCCCAACGGGAAGCAACGGTCCGTGTTCTGTTGGAGAACAAAGAGGACCATCTGAGCGCGGAGGATGTCTACCTGTTGGTGAAGGAAAAAGCGCCTGAGATCGGGCTGGCTACAGTATATCGAACACTGGAGCTCCTCAGCGATCTGCAGATCATCCACAAGTTGAACTTCGGTGACGGTGTCACCCGATATGAATTCCGTGCCGAAGGGGCTGAACATCATCATCATCATCTGATCTGCCTGAATTGTGGAGCTGTGGATGAAATCACCGATGACTGGCTGGGTCCGATTGAAAAGCGGGTGGAGGAAGAGTTTAACTTTCAGATTGTGGATCACCGACTGACTTTTCACGGGGTCTGTCATCGGTGCAAAGACCAAGTTGAAGATCCCAAAAAACTAGTGGGTTCCAAGGTGACGTGAGATCCGGGATGATCTCGCGTTTTTTGTTGAACAAAGGCGGTATGAAGTGGGATTGTCAAGTGGTATGATAGGGTTGGAAAAGGAGGAGTGTATCATGATTATTGGAGTTCCAAAAGAAATTAAAGACAACGAAAACCGGGTCGCGATCTCTCCTGCGGGAGTGGACGCACTGGTGGGAGCCGGACACCAGGTTCTGATCCAAAAGGGGGCTGGCAATGGTAGCGGTTTCCCAGACGAGGATTTTTCGGAGCATGGAGCCAAAATCATGGACAGCGCGGAAGGAGTATGGGGTTCTGCGGATATGATCCTGAAAGTGAAAGAACCCCAAGCATCAGAGTTCCAATATTTCCGTGAAGGATTGATCCTCTTTACTTATCTTCACTTGGCCCCGGAGCCGGAATTAACCCGGGCTCTGATGGAGAACAAAGTAACCGCCATCGCCTATGAAACGATTCAGTTGGATAACGGGGCGCTCCCCTTGCTGACTCCCATGTCGGAAGTGGCGGGGCGGATGTCGGTTCAAGTCGGAGCGCAGTTCCTGGAAAAACCGAAGGGTGGAAAAGGGGTTCTGCTCGGCGGGGTTCCGGGAGTTCTGCCCGGTGAGGTGGTCATCATCGGAGGTGGTATCGTCGGCACGAACGCTGCCAAGATCGCTTTGGGTCTCGGAGCTAATGTGACGATTATCGACCTCAACCCCGACCGTCTGCGGCAACTGGATGATATTTTCCATGGACAGGTCCGAACCTTGATGTCCAATCCCTTCAATATCGGACAAGCCGCTAAAAAAGCGGACCTGCTGATCGGAGCGGTCCTGATTCCGGGGCGGCGCGCTCCGCGTCTGGTGACGGAAGAGATGGTCCAAGAGATGAGCCCAGGATCTGTGATCGTGGATGTGGCCATCGACCAGGGCGGTTCTATCGCCACCAGTGACCGGGTGACCACCCACAGCAACCCCACCTATGTCAAGCATGGTGTGGTTCATTACGCTGTGGCCAACATCCCGGGAGCGGTGGCCCGCACATCCACTTATGCACTTACCAATGTGACCATGCCCTACGCAGTGCAGATCGCCAACGAGGGATTGGAAAAATCTCTACAGAAAAACCGTCCTCTTGCCCGAGGGATCAATGTGATGGATGGGGTGGTCACCTATCAAGCGGTTGCGGAGGATTTGAAGCTTCCCTATCGATCCCTGGATGATCTGATGGGTCAGCCGATTCTGGGATAAAGTAAACATAGGAATCCCCCCTTTCCCATAAGATAAAGGTAACGAGGTGGGAAAGGACGAGGTCGATGATCATCTCGCTCCGCCGGTTGGCGGCATGGGCCAAGTTTTTGATCCTGTTTGTGATCCTGACTCTGATTTTATACCAGGCGATCGCCATCCTGTCCCAATGGATGCTACCCACCCATCGGTATGGGGAGCCGAGGGGACGAGCGGTCAAAGTGATGGCACCCTTGGAAGAGCCGGGGCGACGGGGGGATATAGCTGATATAAAAGAGCGCCTCCGTATGTTTTATTGGCTGGGCGAATAATCCTTTTCACCGCTTGGGGATGCCTTGAGCGGGCTTTTTTGTGAGACAGTGGATAGGGGTGAGACATGTGCAGAGATTTGATCGAATCGTTTTAGTCGTGTTGGACAGTGTAGGCATCGGAGCCTTGCCCGATGCGAAACAGTTTGGGGATGAGGGTGTTCACACCATGGGCCATATTGCTGAAGCAAGGGGGCTGCATCTTCCTCATCTCGCAGAGTGGGGGTTGTCCAATATTGAACCGATCCCGGGAATCGAGCCGGCAGACAAGCCCCGAGCCCATTTTGGAAAGATGGCGGAGGTTTCCGCAGGTAAAGATACAACGAATGGGCATTGGGAGTTGATGGGTGTACATACATCGACCCCCTTTAAAACGTATCCCGAGGGTTTCCCTGATGAATTGATCCAAGCCTTTGAACAACGGATTGGGCGCAAGGTACTGGGAAATAAACCGGCCTCGGGAACGGCGATCATCGAGGAATTGGGAGAGAAACAGATGGAGTCAGGGGACGTGATCGTCTATACATCGGCGGACAGTGTTTTTCAGATTGCCGCCCATGAAGAAGTGATCCCCTTGGATGAGTTGTACCGAATCTGTGAGGTGGCACGGGAACTGACCATGGATGAACGGTTTGCCGTGGTCCGGGTGATCGCCCGCCCCTTCGTCGGCCAGCCGGGGAGTTTTGTACGAACCGCTCATCGAAAGGATTATTCCGTTAAACCGCCGCGACCGACGGTGATGAACTTTTTGCAACAGGCGGGTCTGGATACGATTGCGATCGGAAAAATATCGGATATTTACGCCGGTGAGGGGATCACCCGCTCGATTAAAACGGAAAACAACATGGACGGGGTGGACAAACTGTTGGGGATTCTGAAGGAATCCTGGACCGGGTTGTCTTTTATCAATCTGGTCGATTTCGATTCCAAATATGGACATCGGCGGGATCCAGAGGGATACGGACAGGCTTTGGAAGATTTCGATCGACGGTTGCCAGAGATTATGGAGTTGATCCGCCCTTCCGATCTTCTGATCATCACGGCGGATCACGGAAATGATCCCACCTACACCGGAACGGATCATACTCGGGAATATGTCCCCCTCTTTGTCTGGGGGCCGTTGTTAGAGGAGGCGGGTCACTCCCTGGGGGTAAGGAAGACTTTTTCTGATGTGGGGGCCACGATAGCGGACAATTTTGGAGTGCAGATGCCGGAATATGGAACTTCATTTCTGCCCCAATTATCATACCGAGGGTAAGGGAGAGGGGATCTAGATGGAATCGATGCTACGAAAAACGGAGCAGGCCGCACAGGTGATCCGGGAAAAAATCACAGAGGAACCGAAGATCGGTTTGGTCCTCGGTTCTGGACTGGGAATTCTGGCGGAGGAGATCGAGGGGCCCGAAACCGTCGATTATGGAGAGATTCCCCATTTTCCCGTGTCAACCGTGGAAGGTCATGCCGGGCGGCTAGTAGTAGGAAGACTGGAATCTCAGCCGGTGGTGACGATGCAAGGAAGGTTTCATTATTATGAAGGATATGGGATGCAGGAGGTCACCTTTCCGATCCGGGTGATGAAAGCCTTAGGTGTGGAGACGCTGATCGTCACCAACGCCGCCGGTGGGATTCATACTGATTTTGAGGCGGGGGACCTGATGTTGATCCGGGATCATCTCAACCTGATGTTTACCAATCCCCTGATGGGTCCCAACCATTCTGAATGGGGGGTTCGGTTTCCCGATATGTCAGAGGCATACGATCCTCAGTACCGGCAATTAGCCAAAGAAGTGGCGAAGGCCCAGGGAATCCACTTGCGTGAGGGAATCTATGCCGGACTGACCGGTCCTTCCTATGAAACCCCCGCTGAGATTCGCATGCTGCGACAGATGGGAGCCGATGCCGTCGGTATGTCTACGGTTCCCGAGGTGATCGTAGCCAGACACGGGGGCATGCGGGTCATCGGGATCTCCTGCATCTCCAATCTGGCCGCGGGAATCTTGCCCCAGCCTCTCAGTCACGAAGAGGTGATGGAGACGGCGGAGCGGGTAAAGCCCCGTTTTATCCGGCTGGTGAAAGGGTTGATCCAGGAGATCGGATCGATTTAGGAAAGATGCGAAACCAAGGGAGAGGGGCCACATCCATGCAAAGACTAGAACAGATTGTAGAAGCAAAGGAAGTGATTGGGAAAAAGACAGATCATCGGCCGACGATCGGGTTGATCCTGGGTTCGGGACTAGGGGATCTGGCTCGGGACCTGGAGGAGGCGGACTCGATTCCCTATGAGGAGATTCCTCACTTCCCCGAATCCACAGTAGAGGGTCATGCGGGCAGACTGGTTGTCGGTCGCCTCTCGGGCAAGACGGTGGTGGCGATGGAGGGACGTTTTCATTATTATGAAGGATATACTCAGCAGGAAGTGGTCTTTCCCGTCTATGTTATGAAGGCACTCGGGGTGAAAAGCCTGGTGGCAACCAATGCTTGTGGCGGGATGAATGGTTCCTTTCAGGCGGGGGATCTGATGTTGATTGAGGATCATCTCAATTTTACCGGAGCCAATCCCTTGATCGGTCCCAATGAAGACCGCTTAGGCCCTCGTTTTCCCGATCTGTCGAGGGCATATGACCGGGATTTGATTCAATTGGCCCGGGAAGTGGCGGATGAGCAGGGAATCCGACTGCAACAAGGGGTGTATGCAGGAATCAGTGGTCCTTCCTACATGACTCCGGCGGAATTGATTATGCTTCGTAACCTGGGAGGGGATACCGTCGGTATGTCGACGGTTCCAGAAGTGATCGCAGCTCGCCATGCAGGACTGAAAGTGCTGGGGATTTCCTGTATTACGGATATGGCCATCGGTGAGGAGCTGGAACCTCTGACCCATGAACAGGTGGTGGAGGTGGCCAACCAGACCAAACCTCGGTTTATCAGGTTGGTAAAAGGAATCCTGGCCCGGATGGAGGGGTAAAATGGAGGTCGTGGAACTCATTCGGAAAAAACGGGACGGACAGGCACTAACTTCCGAGGAGATCCGGTTTCTGATTCAAGGATATGCCCACGAGCGTATTCCGGACTATCAGATGTCTGCCTGGGCCATGGCTGTCCGCCTGCAGGGGATGGATACCCGGGAAACGGCGGATTTGACTCTGGAGATGGTTCGATCCGGTGAGGAGGTGGATCTCTCCGCGATTAAAGGAATCAAAGTGGATAAGCACAGCACCGGAGGGGTGGGGGACACTACCACGCTGGTGCTAGGCCCCCTGGTGGCGGCGGCGGGTGTGCCGGTGGCTAAACTGTCTGGCCGCGGTCTCGGTCATACGGGAGGAACCATTGACAAACTGGAATCTTTTTCTGGGTTTGACACGGCGTTGAGCACGGCGGGTTTTGTCCAGCAAGTCAATGAGTGGGGTTTAGCCGTGATGGGACAGACCGCTGATCTCACTCCCGCAGACAAGAAGCTCTACGCCCTGCGAGATGTCACTGCCACGGTGGATTCCATCCCGTTGATCGCCAGTTCAATCATGAGCAAAAAGATCGCTGCCGGTGCGGATGCGATTGTGCTGGATGTCAAAACCGGTAGCGGGGCGTTTATGAAAGAGGAAAAACAGGCTCGTGAGCTGGCCCGGTCCATGGTTGAAATTGGGCAGCGGATTGGACGGCAGACCGTAGCGGTGATCAGTGATATGAATCAACCACTGGGGTATGCTGTGGGCAATGCCCTGGAAGTGAAGGAAGCGATTGAAACTCTGAAGGGCAAGGGCCCACGGGATCTGACGGAACTCTGCTTGACCCTAGGGGGACAGATGGTGACCTTGGCCGGAATGGCGGGATCGAGGGAGGAGGCTGAAGCGAAGTTGAAAGCCACCCTCGATGACGGTTCGGCTCTGGAGCGTTTTCGCCAGTTGGTGAAAGCCCAGGGAGGAGATGTCCGGGCAGTGGATGAGCCGGATCGGCTTCCGCAATCTCCGGTACAATTCCCCGTTCACTCCCCCATTCAAGGGATCGTCACCTCCTTGGATGCGGAGGCGATCGGCTTGTGTGCCATGCAACTGGGAGCCGGCCGGAAGACCAAGGAGTCTCCTATCGATTACAGTGTCGGGGTGGTTCTGCAGAAAAAAATCGGGGATGTGGTACAAAAAGGGGATACACTGGCCGTTCTTCACGCCAATAGCAGAGCAGAGGCAGAAGCGGTACAGGAGCGTTTCCTGAGCACGGTCACCCTGGGAGAGCAAAGGGTGACACCGCCTCCCTTGATCCGAGAATTGGTGACAGCGGGACAGGAGGAATCATGAATCATTTCATGAATCATTTCACCGGACAAAAGTCCGGTTTTTTCTTTTGACAAATATGGAATAATCATCCTCTCCTCCGCTCACAATAAGGGTACGAGAAGGAGGGAAGCCTCGATGCGAGTGCGTTTATGTGTGTGGGTACTGTTGGTGTGTCTCCCCGTTGCGGTAGCTCCCACCTCCGTGTGGGCGGCGGAAGAGGGGTTGGCGCCCCATTCTAAATCGGCTGTTTTGGTCGATGCAGATACCGGAACGGTGTTGTATGAGAAAAATAGCCGGGAGAAGCTGCCACCGGCAAGCATCACCAAAATTATGACGATGCTTTTGGTGATGGAAGCATTGGAGAAGGGCAAAATCTCCTATGAAGATCAAGTACGGACCAGTGAATATGCCTCCTCTATGGGAGGGGCCCAGATTTTTTTGGAAACCGGCGAAGTGATGAAGCTGGAAGATCTATTGAAAGCAGTGGCAGTTGGAAGTGCCAATGATGCTTCAGTGGCTCTCGCCGAACATTTGGCGGGAACAGAAAAGAAATTCGTGGAAATGATGAATCAGCGAGCCGAAGAGTTGGGCATGAAAGATACCTGCTTTCAAAACCCCAATGGTCTGCCTGCACCTAACCATTATTCCACGGCGAGAGATATTGCGATCATGTCCCGGGAGTTGCTTAAACACCGGGAAATCACCCGCTTTACGAAAACCTATGAGGATTATCTGCGAAAAGACAGTAAAAAGCCTTTTTGGTTGGTGAACACCAATAAGTTGGTGAAGTTTTACGAAGGATTGGATGGACTTAAAACAGGATTTACAGGAGAAGCGGGTTTTTGCCTCGCCGCTACTGCCAAGCGCCGGGATTTGCGGGCAATTGCGGTGGTTATGGGTGAACCGGATGTGAAGGATCGAAACCGGGAAATTACACGTATGTTGGATTTTGCATTCAATCAATACGCCAACCGAGTGATTTACAAACCGGGCCAATTGATTGGCAAACTTCAAGTGGACAAGGGAGAAAAAAGTGTGATCGAGGTGCGTTCCCCCCAACAGTTCAGCGTGTTGATGAAAAAGGGGGAGAATGCTGAGGATTACCGGAAGAAAATTCACTGGGAAAAGCTGAAGGCACCGATTAAGAAAGGACAACTCTTGGGAACAGTGGAAGTGGAGAAAGACGGAAAAACAGTTGCCCGGATGGAGTTGGCTTCGGCCCGGGAAATTCCCCAAGCGAGTGTATGGACCCTACTGAAGCGAACTGCTAGGAAACTGTTTTTTATTCCGGATGAAGCGCCGGCTGCTGATCCCGAAACTTGAGACCGATTCCGCCCGTCTCCGAACGGGCGGAATTGGTCTTGTCGGTCTTTCCCGGTTTTTCTCTATTTTTGTCATAAGGGAGGAACCCCTTTTGAAATCGTAGAAGTGGAGAGAAACCGGATTTTTACAGAACGACAGGGGGAAGAGAAATGAGCTTACACGTAGAGATTTCGCAACAACGGGACGTACTTGTCGTGCGTCTGGATGGAGAGTTGGATCATCATTCAGCTGCAGAGGTACGAGAACGGATCGACCAAGAATGGTCCAAAGGAATCCACGGACATATGGTTTTAAACTTATCCAAACTAACCTTTATGGACAGCTCAGGACTGGGAGTGATCCTGGGTCGTTATCGTAGAATCTCTGAAATGGGTGGAAAAATGGTTCTTTGTGCCGTTCAGCCTTCGATGTTCCGTTTGTTTGAATTGTCGGGAATGATGAAAATCCTTCCCTTTTACGAAGATGAGCAAACAGCTCTCAATGTCTGTGGGGTGGCATCATGAATTTAGTACATACCAATTTCATGGAGATGAAGTTTGCTAGCCGTTCAGAGAACGAATCTTTCGCCAGGGTGGCGGTAGCCTCTTTTGTTTCCCAACTGGATCCAACAATGGAAGAGCTGACCGATATAAAAACGGTGGTTTCGGAAGCGGTCACCAATGCGATTATTCATGGTTACGAGGAGAGGACCGACGGTGAGATCACGATCCGAACTGAAATCGATGGGAGTCGGATCAGCATTCAGATCGAGGATCAAGGAGTAGGTATGGCAGATGTGGACAGGGCACGTCAACCTCTCTTCACTACCAAGCCGGAACTGGAACGTTCAGGGATGGGATTTACCATCATGGAAAACTTTATGGACCAAGTGGAGGTTATCTCCGGTGCGGGCAAGGGAACGAGCGTACGTATGGTGAAAGATTTAAAAACCCACCGCCAGGCTGTTGGAAACTGAGGGCGGCCATGGAATCTGATGTGCGCAATTCCCGCCATAAGCACCTGTCGGACAATGAAGTGAAAGAGCTGATTCAAAAAAGCCAAAAAGGGGATACGGAGGCACGGGATCGACTGGTTCAGCATAACATCCGGCTCGTGTGGTCTGTGGTGCAACGTTTTCTGAACCGGGGTTATGAAGCGGAAGATCTCTTTCAAATCGGTTGTATCGGTCTCCTGAAAGCCGTGGACAAATTTGATCTCACTTATGATGTGAAGTTTTCCACTTATGCGGTACCGATGATTATCGGAGAGATTCAACGATTTCTGCGAGATGACGGCATGGTGAAGGTGAGCCGCTCCCTCAAGGAACTGTCCAATCGGATTCGCAAGGTGAAGGATGAGATGACGAAAGGATTGGGCCGTTCTCCGACCATCCAGGAGCTGTCTGAAGAGATGGAGGTGACGCCGGAGGAAATTGTGTTTGCCCAGGAGGCAAACCGCATGCCTACTTCCATCCATGAGACGGTCTATGAGAATGACGGGGATCCGATCACCTTGATGGATCAGATAGCTGATGAAGAGGAGGGAGAGGGCTGGTTTGATCGCATGGCTTTAAAAGAGGCGATCCGCCAGTTGGAAGAGAGAGAGCGTTTGATCGTATATCTCCGCTTCTTCAAAGATCAGACTCAGTCGGAAGTGGCACAACGGCTGGGGATTTCTCAGGTTCAGGTCTCCCGTTTGGAGAAAAAGATTATTCGCCGCATGCGAGATGCCATCGACGACGGTGAGGTTTGAAAAAAAGGGAAGCACCCTAAGAGGGTGCTTTTTTGTATGGGGAGCCGGGACCGGTTACATACTACCTGAGGGGAGGGAGCGCCATGAGTGCCAGGCAAGTGTTTATACAGATGAAAAAAAGAATACTGGCTCGACACGGACAAATCCTGCGGGTAGGGGATGTCTCCCAAGTGTTGGCAGAGTCAGATCGGGAACAGATCGAAAGTCTTCCCATCAGTCGGTTTGGCCCAGAAGAAGGAAATCGGGCCGTAGTGGAACTGATGGATGTGGTTCGCATCATCCAAGGGGAATTTCCTGATTTAGATATTCGGACGGTGGGACATCCACAAGTCTTGATCGAATTGAAGAAAAACGGTCCGCAGCCCCGCTGGATCGCGGTGGCAGCAGTCTGGCTGTTGATGTTTGTCGGGGCGGGACTGGCCATTATGAATTTCCATGCGGATGTCAGTATGAAAGAGGTTCATGAACGGATCTATTATCTCATGACTGGAAGGCACCATTCCCGGCCGCTGATTCTGCAAATCCCGTATTCTTTGGGGATGGGTCTGGGCATGGTATTGTTTTTTAATCACCTCTTCAAAAGGAAGTTTAACGAGGAACCCAGTCCCTTGGAACTGGAGGTTTTTATGTATCAGGAGAGTATCGATCAATATGTGATCGATCATGAGAAAACGAAAGGACAAAAACGTTCCCATGTTCCTTCTGGTTGATTTGGCACTGGTTTTCATCGGATTGGCTGGAGGAGTTGTAGTAGGGGGCGGTTTGGTTGCGTTTTTGACCGTATTGGATATCGTTCCGCGGCTGACGGTTCTCACCGACAGCCGGCAGCAGGTCCGTCTGTATGAGATCGCCTTTGTTCTGGGAGCTGTCGTATTCACCTGGATGGATTTTCGGGAATGGGCGGTCTTTTTGCCTCCAATCAGCACGGTGGCGATCGGATTATTGTCAGGTGTTTTTATCGGGCTGTTGGCGGGGGCATTGACTGAGGTGGTCAATGTTTTGCCGATCCTTGCCAAGCGGATCGGAATGGAGTCCAAGGTTTTCTGTTTATTGTTGGCGATGGTATTGGGAAAAGTGGTGGGGTCCTTGTTCCAGTGGATCGTCTTTGTCTCTGATTGAAACAGGGAGTTCTATCCATCTTGACGCCGATACAAAAAAATTAGGCGTGTTGATTAGCTATAATTTAGGTGGGGGAGATCGTGTTCACCCACGCTCCAATGCCATCCAACAAGGAAGTATAAACCATGATTTCGTTTCAAATTGTAGTGCCTGTGAAGGTACAAAGGTCGCTTTGGCAGTACATGACTCCCTTCCGCCACTCATTTTTTTAATTAATCAATGCCTTGACTTTAGAGGTTTAAAGGTTGTCGGAAATTGAATTTCAGCAATTGGATCCTAAGCATTTTATCTGCGAAGTCACCCCTTCCGCGCTCTTGGCATGGAATTTGTAATGTGGTAATCTGGTCTAAATTTAGCCACAGAATAAGGGGAGAGATGTCGATGGTCGGGAATTGCTCTTCCCTGAACTGGCTATTGATGTTTCGGGCGCTGTAGGTTCATTCATTCAAGTTTTATAGCCATAAAGGGGGGGTTTACATGGAATCACTTTGGTTCGCAAGAACTTTGGCGCCGAAGGTGAAACCCCATCCTGACCGGCTCGACCTAGAACCAGACACGCCCGAGTTGGAGAGGAGCGGAAGGGATGAAACTGCGTGGAACTAGTCGCATCAATGAACAAGGACATTTAGAGATCGGGGGATGTGATACGGTGGAATTATCCCACCGTTTTGGCACGCCCCTGTATGTAATGGATGAAATGATGATCCGACGACAGGTCCGCTCCTTTGTGGAAGCTTTTGAAAGGACGGGACTTTCCTATCGGGTGGCCTATGCCAGCAAGGCCTTCAGTACATTGGCGATGTGCCGATTAGTGGCAGAAGAGGGCCTTTATTTAGATGTGGTTTCTGACGGAGAACTTTATACTGCATTACAGGCGGGCTTTCCTCCAGAGCGAATCTATTTCCACGGTAACAATAAAACGTTAGATGAACTTGTGATGGCACTGGATGCAGGGATTGGCCGGTTTGTGGTTGATAATTTTACGGAGCTGACGTTGCTGAATCAGCTGGCCCAGGATCGGGGGCGCCGGGCGAAGGTAATCTTGCGAACCACTCCCGGAGTGGAAGCTCATACCCATCACTATATCCAAACTGGGCAGGAAGACTCCAAGTTCGGTTTCGATTTGGAAAGCGGCCAGGTTCACGAAGCCCTAAAACAATGTTTAACAGCGGAAGGATTGGAGCCAGAAGGGTTCCATTGCCATATTGGTTCCCAGATTTTTGAATCTGATGGATTTCGCTTGGCGGTTAGGAAAATGGCTGCACTGGCTGCTGAGTGCCGACAAGCCCTGGGATTTCGGACGAGGATCCTCAATTTGGGCGGTGGATTTGGGATCGGGTATAACGAAAAGGATCATCCAATGCCGGTAGATCACTATATTGCAGCTATTGCTGAAGAGGTGCGCAAGGGATTTGCCAATGAGGATCTTCCACAAA
The DNA here is from genome assembly GCF_050433445.1 of Kroppenstedtia sanguinis. NCBI lineage: Bacteria > Bacillati > Bacillota > Bacilli > Caryophanales > Thermoactinomycetaceae > Kroppenstedtia > Kroppenstedtia sanguinis. Next base: position 86,363 of record NZ_JBNPXF010000010.1, read on the forward strand.
TCTGGTTGGAACCTGGACGAAGCATTGTGGGAGAGGCTGGCACCACTTTATATCGAGTGGGCACGGTGAAGGAGATTCCTGGTCTACGCAAGTATGTCGCTGTGGATGGAGGAATGAATGACAACCCCCGCCCGGCGCTGTATCATGCTTCCTATGAGGCTTCCTTGGCCAATCGGGCAGAAGAAGAGCCCACCGAGACAGTATCGATTGCGGGAAAGCTTTGCGAATCTGGGGATATGTTGATTTGGGATGTTCCCTTGCCTTCAGTAAAAACTGGTGACCTGCTGGCCGTGAGTTGTACCGGGGCTTACAATTATTCGATGGCGAATAACTACAACCGGCTCCGTCGCCCAGCGGTGGTTTTTGTCCGGGAAGGGGAAGCTTTGGAAGTGGTGCGTCGGGAGACGTTGGAGGATCTGATTCGAAATGACCAGATTCCCGGAAGAATGGGGAAACTGGAGTATCGTTGATGCCATTGGGATGACCACAATAGGATCTATGAACTATTTGCCTCCTGCATCAGGAGGCTTTTTAGCAAATCTCATCTCTTTCATATTGAACAGGATCAGGAGCATTAGTATACTATTTTTTGAAATGGATCTGATTTATAGGAAGATGGGTTTCCCTTTGGAAAACATCTGCAGGATGTCTGGCGTTTGAATAAAAACACCGGATTTATATGGTGGAAAGGGTGATCCCTGTTTTGAGGATGATCGGCGAAGGTGGGTGGAAGAGGACAGCAGTCGTTGTGGTGACATCTTTGGGTCTAGCCTTCTCCATTTGGCCGACGAATCTTGTTCATGCAGACAAGAAGTCCGAGTTGGAAAAGAAGTTGGATGATGTCGAGAAAAGCCAAACTCAAAAAGAAAAAGAGATTGCAGAACTGAAAAAAGAAATTGATGACTACAAAAAGGATTTGAGCTCCCTGGAGCAGGAACTGGAGAAAGCGAAGACAGAGGAGAGAAAGAAAGAGAAGATTTTGAAGAAAGCCGAAAAGGAACTGGACAAATATGATGATAAATATAAAACGAGTGTCCGTTCCATGTATGTCCACAGTGGAACCAATCAGATGCAGGTTCTACTGGAGTCGAAATCTTTCGGGGAATTCTTGGCCAGATATGAAATTCTCCGCCTGATCCTCAAACAGAATTACGGAGAAGTGAAAAAGTATTACGATCGAAAGGAAAAGGCGGAGAAAGCGGACAAAGAGGTGAAAGAGTCCAGGAAAAAAGTAGAGAAAAAAGCACAAGAAGCGAAAAAAGAGTATGATAAAATGGTAGCCTTGATGGAGAAGAACCAAGATAAACTGAGTTCTCTGAAGCATGAAGAGGGGGATTACCGGAAGGAACTGTCTGAATTGAATTTGGAGCACTTGAAGGCGGGCTCTTTTTCTTTTCAGGGTCCTCTGAGTCGTCCGGCAGGAGGTCATATCTCATCCGGTTATGGATATCGCGGAAGTGAGTTCCATACAGGGATCGATTTTGCAAACGGTCAAGGCTCCCCAATTTATGCGGCTGCTAACGGACGGGTGATCCGTGCTCAAAGTTGCAGTTGCGGTTATGGTTACTATATCATGATCGATCATGGTGGCGGTATTTTCAGTCTCTACGCCCACATGTATTCCTGGCAATCCAAGGTGTCTGTGGGGAGTGTGGTGAAAAAGGGACAACGGATCGCCTCGATCGGAAACAACGGACGTTCCACAGGTCCTCATCTTCATTTTGAAGTGCATGAAGGACGCCCCGGTAACTATGTAAATCCCCATAAATATTTGCAATGAAACCTGCCCTCTTCCATTCGGAAGGGGGTTTTTGAAGTATGGAGAATTTGTGCCTGTTAACGGCTCGAAGCTATAGAAATACCGGGAGTGTGGTAGAATGATGGATGTCAAAAGGTATACAGAGAGAGGAGGTACTCCCAATGAATCGATCGATTCGGGGAATGTCTATTCTGGGAGCGGCGGGAACTTTGCTGATTGTCTTGATGGGGGCATTGGTAACCAAGACCGGTTCCGAAGACGGATGTGGGAACACCTGGCCCTTCTGTCACGGCGAAATTTTACCCAGCTACCATACTCTGGAGTTGTGGATTGAATATAGTCACCGGATTGTTTCTGGACTGGTCGGTTTGATCGTTGTGGTAGCCTCAGTCGGAGCTTGGATTTTGTACAAAAAAAACTTTACTGTCAAGTTCTTAGCATTTAACAGTGTGTTTTTTATCCTTTTGCAGGGTCTGCTCGGAGCGGCAGCAGTGATTTGGGGACAGTCAGATGCTGTGTTGGCTCTTCACTTCGGCATTTCCCTCTTGTCCTTTGCCAGTATACTCCTGCTGGCGTTGGTTCTGACCCGGATAAATCGTCAGGGATCTTCCCGAAGTAGCAGTGCTTCGTCTGTGTCCCCAGGGTTGAAATATGGAATATGGGGCTTGGCCGTTTATACCTATGTGGTCGTCTATACCGGTGCCTATGTCCGGCATACAGGTTCCAGTTTGGGTTGTGCCGACTGGCCTTTGTGCGGAAATAGCTGGGTACCGGATCTGTTCAGTCAAGTGGGAGTACAATTGACTCACCGCCTGTTTGCCGGTCTGTTGTTCCTGTTTACGATTTGGTTATGGTGGGTGGTCAGGAAAAAATATCCCCAGCGGAAGGATTTAAACCGGGGGGCACGCTGGTCTGTTATTTTGACCTTTCTTCAAGTGTTGACCGGCGGTGCAATCGTTTTGACCAAGCTGGAATTGATGGTGGCTCTCGTCCATGCGACTTTGATCTGTCTCTTCTTTTCTGTGATCTGTTATCTTTGTATGCAAGTGGGTCTGCCCTGGAAGGGAAACCAAGCTTCTTCGCTTCCGAAAGGGAATCGCGATCCCTTAACTCCATGATGTGATATCGCCATACTGGATTGGGTATGCTATACTGTAAACGCATCACTCAATTGAATGCTGTTTTACATCCTTCGGGGCGGGGTGAAATTCCCGACCGACGGTGATGGAGGGGTCTCCCTCCTCAGTCCGTGACCCGCGATTGCGGTGGATCCGGTGAAACTCCGGGGCCGACAGTTAAAGTCTGGATGGGAGAAGGATGAAGGGGAACACGGGTGCCTATTGTGGCAGTGGTGATGTTTTGCTGTGGCCGCTGCCTGCAAAAAATCGGTTTTTAAGTTGAAACCGAGGGTATTCCGGTGTTTTCATATCCTGTTTCCCTGTTTTCAAAAAGCCCTGATGGAAAGGGCTTTTTTTATTTGACTTCAGGGGGGAGTCTCCTTGAGCATGAATTGGACAGAAGAGGAACGGTGGATGGAGTTGGCACTTCGCTTGGCGGAGGCGACCCGTGGACAGACGTCTCCCAATCCCCTTGTGGGAGCTGTGGTGGTGAAGGACGGCCAATTGTTGGGCGCCGGGGCCCATTTGAAAGCGGGGACCCCTCATGCGGAGGTGCATGCCCTGGAACAAGCAGGGAAGGCGGCGGAGGGGAGCACTCTTTATGTCACTCTTGAACCATGTAATCATGAGGGGCGGACTCCCCCCTGCACCGAGCGATTAATCGCCTCGGGAGTGAGACAGGTGGTAGTGGGAAGCACCGATCCAGACCCGTTGGTGTCGGGAAGAGGTGTGCAACGGCTCCGGGAAGCCGGTTTGTCGGTAAAGACCGAGGTGCTTGCGGATCGATGCATCCGATTGAATGAGGCCTATTTTCACCATCGTCGCACAGGATTTCCCTTCGTCACCTTGAAAGCAGCCGTCACCCTCGACGGAAAGACGGCCACCTCTGCCGGAGACAGCCGTTGGGTGACAGGGGAAGCATCCAGGGAAGAGGTGCATCGGCTGCGTCATCAACATGATGCGGTTCTGATCGGCTCCGGGACCGCTTGGCACGATCGGCCGCAGCTGACGGTCCGGTTGCCGGGAGGCGGTAAAAATCCCCTGCGGGTCGTGGTGGACAGCCAGCTCCGCATTCCCTTGAACAGTCCGTTGGCAGAGGTGAAGTCTGCTTTTACTTGGGTGTTTTGTACCGACGAGGCGGATCCCGGACGAGAAGCGGCCTTGACAGCTCAGGGGATACGTGTATTTCGAACAGGGGCGGGCTCGCAGGTGAAGCTGGCATCGGTTTTTCGCCGTTTAGGTCAAGAAGGGATCGTCTCAGTACTGACGGAGAGCGGTGGGGAATTAAACGCATCGCTGTTGCGAGAAGGGTGGGTAAACCGGGTGATGTTTTTCATTGCACCCAAGATTTTAGGGGGCCGAGACAGCCTGACTGCTGTCGAGGGGGCACCGGTGGCGCAAATGAAAGAAGCTCTCTCACTGGAAGATGTATCTGTGGATCTCTTTGGCCAGGATATTTGTGTCACTGGAATTCCCCGCAAGCCTTGATGGAAAGGAAGGGATGCTTTATGTTTGCCGGGTTGGTGGAAGAGGTGGGCCGCATTGGCTCCTTGGATCGTAGGGGGGAGGGGATGCGCCTGACTATCTCCTGTAAACAGGTGTTGGAGGGAGTTCGGGTAGGGGACAGTATCGCTGTGAACGGTGTCTGTCTGACGGTGGTCGGTTTTGATTCTCATCAGTTTTGGACCGATGTGATGCCGGAGACGATGAATCGGTCCAACCTGAATCATCTCGCCCTCGGCAGTCCGGTCAATTTGGAGCGGGCATTGCGGGTGGGGGACCGGTTGGGAGGCCATTTTGTACAAGGACATGTGGACGGAATGGGACGCATTCTTCTTTGCACTTCCCGGGAAAATGCGGTGCTGTTTCGGATCGGGGTTCCCCCTGAGTTGACCCAGTGGATGGTGGATCAAGGGTCAGTGGCAGTTAACGGAATCAGTTTGACGATTGTGACGGTGGAACCGGAAGCTTTTACGGTCTCCATTATTCCCCACACTTTGCGGTCGACCCAATTAAAAGAGGCGAGGGCGGGAGATTCCGTAAATATCGAGTGTGACATGATTGGTAAATATGCAGCCAAATGGGCCACGACAAATGAGGCGTCTGCAAGGGCAAAATGGCAGGAGGCGGAGGCAGATGCGCGATTTTGATCTGATCGAAGATGCCATTTATGAGTTGATGCAGGGGGGAGTCATCATCGTGGTTGATGACGAAGATCGGGAGAATGAAGGGGATTTTATGGCCCTTGCCGAAAAGGCGACTCCCGAGGTGATCAATTTTATGATCACCCACGGCAGGGGACTGGTCTGCGCCCCGATCACAGAGGATAGGGCTCGGGAGTTGGATCTTCCCTTAATGGTTCGCCGGAACACAGATACCTACGGTACGGCTTTCACTGTTTCTGTCGACCATGTTTCCAATACCACAGGAATCTCCGCCCATGAACGTTCAGCGACAGTAAAGGCTTTGATCCATCCAGAGGCAGGGGCAGGTGATTTTCGCCGCCCCGGCCATATCTTTCCCTTGATTGCCAAAAAGGGAGGAGTACTCCGTCGTGCAGGCCATACGGAAGCGGGGGTGGATTTGGCCCGTCTGTGCGGTGCCGCCCCGGCTGCGGTGATTTGTGAAGTGATCAAGGAAGACGGTCATATGGCTCGTGTGCCGGATTTGATGGAGATTGCCGAGGCACATCAACTTAAAATGATCACCATCCAGGACTTAATCCACTATCGCAACCACAAGGAAAAATGGGTGGAGCGAGTGGTTTCCACCCGACTTCCTACGGAGTTTGGTGAGTTTATCGCTTATGGATATCGAAATGATGTGGATGAAAAAGAACATATTGCCTTGGTCAAAGGGGAGATCGATGCCGATCAGCCGGTGATGGTCCGGGTGCACTCAGAATGCCTCACAGGAGACGTATTTGGGTCTCATCGCTGTGACTGTGGTCCCCAGCTACATGCCGCTTTGAGACAGATTGAAGAAGAGGGGAGAGGCATCCTTCTCTATATGCGTCAGGAAGGACGCGGGATCGGTCTTCTCAATAAATTGAAGGCTTATAAGTTACAAGAAGAGGGGTTGGACACCGTCGAAGCCAATCTAAAGCTAGGTTTTCGGCCTGACTTGCGTGAGTATGGGATCGGGGCTCAGATCCTGCGCGATCTCGGGGTGAAGAAGATGCGTCTGTTGACTAACAACCCCCGCAAAATCACAGGTTTAAAAGGTTATGGGCTTGAGGTGACGGAAGTGTTGCCCATCGAAATGCCCCCCCAGCCAGATAATGAACATTATTTGCGGACCAAAAAGAACAAGTTGGGCCATAGGCTCCACCTGTGAGCAAAAGTGAAGATCCCTTGTCTCCATCCATATGAATTAATCACATCCTCGAGAAAAGGAGTTTTTCCAGCATGGGGAGAATTTTTGAAGGAAACCTGATTGCAGACGATCTGCGTTTCGGAGTGGTAGTGGCACGTTTTAATGACTTGATCACTTCCAGATTGCTGGAGGGGGCTGAACGTGCATTATCTCGTCATGGGGCCAAGGGAGAGGCGATTGATGTGGCCTGGGTTCCAGGAGCCTTTGAAATCCCTTTGATCGCTGATCAAATGGCGGCTTCAGGCAGATATGATGCCATCATCTGCCTGGGCGCAGTAATCCGGGGCTCTACACCCCATTTCGATTATGTCTGTTCTGAAGCGGCGAAAGGGATCGGAGCTGCTGCTACCAAACATGGCCTCCCTGTGGTCTTTGGGATTTTAACGGTGGACACCATCGAGCAGGCGATCGAGCGGGCCGGTACCAAGGCGGGAAATAAAGGATGGGATGCGGCGATAACAGCCATTGAAACCGCCAATTTGCAAAAGGCTCTGACATAGGTAGGGAAAGAAAGGGCAGTGAAGGGAGGGGTCCATGATTGGAAATGAAAGTCAAGCTGGATATGTTTGAGGGGCCTTTAGACCTCCTCCTCCATCTGATCGATAAATCGGAACTGGATGTGTGTGAGATTCCCATCGCCCGGATCACGGATCAGTATATGGAGTCTTTGACGGCGATGCAAGTTTTTGAGTTGGAGTCGGCCAGCGAATTCCTGGTGATGGCGGCCACACTGCTGGCCATTAAAAGCAGGATGTTGCTTCCTCGGGCGGAACCTGCCGATCTATCTGATGTCCTGGAGGATGAAGAGGGGATGGACCCGCGGGAAGAGTTGGTTCAGCGGTTGTTGGAGTATAAACGGTATAAACGCCTGGCCGATGTCCTGCGTGAGCGGGAAGCGGACCGGAGCCAGGTTTACACCCGGATGCCGATGGATCTAACAGAGTATACCCCAGATGAAAACCCCTTGGAAGGGATCACCCCAGACGAACTATTGCAGCACTTTGTCGATGTGATCCACAAGCGGGAGGAGGAAGTTAGGGAAGAGGAACCGACTAAAATGACGCGGGAAGAGATTTCGGTGAGTGACCGGATGGATGAAATTGATGATTTTCTCACTCGTCAGGAAGGATCCCTCTTTTTTTCGGAATTGCTCCATTGGGAGGTGATCACCCGAGAGCGGGTGATCACGACTTTTTTGGCCTTGCTTGAATTGTTGAAGTTGAAACGGATTCGGGTTCGCCAGAGCGAGCTGTTTGATGAAATCCAAATCGAAGCTTTAGTAGCGGCGGAAGGAGGAGAAGCTTCTGGAGGATCAACGGTTGAAGTCCATTATTGAGGGTCTTCTCTTTGTTGCCGGGGAAGACGGGCTCCGGGTGGCGGAGATCGCCGAGGTGACGGAAACGGATAAACGTACACTTCGTCGGATCTTGAAAGAGATGGCTCAGGAATGGAAAGAACAAGGGCGGGGGATCCAATTGGTTGAAGTGGCGCAAGTCTATCAGCTTACCACACTGCCGGAGCACCGGGAGTATTTCGAACGTCTTGCCAAATCCCCTTCTCGTTCTCAGATTTCCCGGGCGGCTCTGGAGACATTGGCAGTGATCGCTTACCGTCAGCCGATCATCCGGGCTGAGGTGGAAGAGGTTCGTGGAGTAAAAAGTGAAAAAGTGATCCATTATCTGAAACGGAAGGGATTGATCCGCGACGTGGGGAGGGCGGAAGGAGCGGGTCGACCGATCCTGTATGGCACCACCCGGGAATTTTTGGAGTATTTCGGGTTGCGCAGCTTGGATGAGCTGCCCCCGGCGGATTCGATCTTTGAGTGGGCCGAGTGGGAACGGGAGCGACAGGAATTATACGAACGTCTGGGGGTGAATACTCCCTCAGATGAAGATTCGCCCGCTTCCGACGCAGAAGCAGAGGTGGCTGAAGTTTCAAACCGGGATAGTTGATCGGTTTTTGCGAAAAGAGCCGCGGGAAAGCCCGCGGTTTTTTGTATGAATTGCAGACAGAGAGCCGATACTATCATCATTGGAAGATATTGGTGTCGGGTGGTGGTAGTGTTGGTCTGGTGGATCATCTCGGCAGTGATCCTGATCGTCTTGATCCTGTTTCCGTTCACATCCGTCCGGATTCATCTGATCTATCGAAGAAAGGCAGAAAAGGATCATCTGGAGCTGCACTTTCGGCTTTTTTTCGGATGGATCCGGTTTCGGATCCAAGTTCCCTCCCTTAAGTGGCAGAAATCGGGAGTCAACCTCCAGTCCGAAGAAAAAGGCAATCTACCCGGGAGGGAACCTCGACGCCAAAAGACGAGAGTTACCTGGAGAAAAATCTTGAATATGCGGCGTAGATTTGTTCGGCTCCAACGGCGCATCTTGCAGTTGAATGCGACCTTGATGGAGACAGGTCGCCGGTTTATGAGCCGGGTGGTGTGTGAGCGGTTGGAGTGGGAGACATGGATTGGGACAGGGGATGCAGCGTCGACGGGAATAGTGACGGGAATGATCTGGGGAGTAAAATACACGTTGATCGGGTTCGTTGGTTCCCATATTCGCTGGGAGAAAGCTCCCCAAATTGAGGTGCAACCCCGGTTTAACAGCGAACGGATCGAGACCTGTTTAGAGAGTATATTTCGGTTTCGAATCGGACATGCTATCCTTGCTGTCATTCACCTGCTCGTAGGTTTGTTGCAGAATCAAAAAGGGGGTGAAGGGAGTTGGCAGAACACCCGATTCAAGGTTTGATGACCACTGCGATGGAAAATATCAAAGAGATGGTGGATGTCAATACGATCGTGGGTGAGCCGGTTGAAACACCCGATGGAAGCATCATTATCCCGGTATCTCGGGTGGGATTTGGCTTTGCCGCCGGTGGGAGCGAATTTAAAGGGATTGAGTCGGAACCATCGGAAAAGAAAGAGGGAGCGGGGAAAAAAGGAGGGGACTCTCCTGACTTGCCTTTTGGCGGAGGTAGCGGAGGCGGAGTCTCCATCACCCCAGTGGGATTTTTAGTGGTCTCGGAAACAGGAATCCGGATGTTGAATATGGAAGGCTCCACCCATCTGTTGGACCGGCTGTTAGATCTGGCCCCCAGTGTGGTGGAGAAATTGCAGAAATGGACCCAAGGGGAAACGAAATCTTGTGAGATACCGAAAACCGACATTTGAAATTTGCTCCCAACACCGTCCCGCAGATCAGGGTCGGTGTTTTTTGGTTCACTTTTCATAACCCTGTCCTATCGGCATATAAATTTAGAAAACAAGCCTGAGGTGGAGGATCAATGCGGTTGACACGATGGTTGTTCTCCATGTGGATCGGATGTGTCCTGGTGTTCCTCCCTGCGGAATCCTGGGCTTCCCGTCGGTTGGATCCCGTGGAATTAAGTGCAGTGAGTGCGCAGGCTGCGGCTATGATCGATGTCCAGTCCGGACGTATCCTGTATGAGAAAAATGCCGGGCAACAGATGCGAATTGCCAGTCTGACCAAGATTATGACTGCAATTGTAGCTATTGAAGACGGTGATTTAACAGAAAAAGTGAAGGTGAAGCCGGGAGCGGTGGGTGTAGAGGGATCCTCTATCTATCTCAAACCGGGAGAAGAAATTCCACTGGAACATTTATTGTATGGTTTGATGTTGCGTTCAGGAAACGATGCGGCAGTGGCAATCGCAGAGCATATCGGCGGATCGGTGGAAGGGTTTGTTTACAAAATGAATGAAAAAGCGGAGTATTTGGGATTGGAGAAGACTCATTTCCAAAATCCCCATGGGCTGGATGCAAAGGAGCACTATTCTTCAGCTGGGGATCTAGCCCGGTTGACCGCCTATGCTCTTAAAAATCCCGTATTCCGGAAAATAGTTTCCACCCAGGTGAAAACTCTACCCTGGCCGGGCGAAGAATGGCATCGAAAATGGTACAACAAAAACAAAATGCTCCGTCTTTATCCGGGCGGGGATGGCGTGAAAACCGGTTTCACCAAGTTGTCCAGGCGCACGTTGGTCTCCTCGGCTACGAGGGAGGGAAGACAGATCGCCACGGTGACGCTAAATGCTCCCGATGACTGGGAAGACTCCATGAAATTGTTGGAATATGGGTTTCGTCAGTTTCAACCAGTGCAATTAGTTAAAAAAGGGAAAAAATTCTCCTCTGGGCAAAAAGAGAGAGATTCCTTAGAAATTGTGGCCTCCCGTTCCTTTACCTATCCTTTACTGGAGAAGGAGCAGACTCAGGTGGAAGTGCGCCCCATGATCACCTATCCCTTGAAAAAGGCGAGGGTGGCAGGAATTCGTGTGGGAACCGCCCGGATTTTCGTGGAGGGAAAGCCCGTCGGTTCGATCCCTTTGATCACTCAAGGTGAAAGTGAAGAGACGGTGTGGGGGGATTGGTTTACGGTGTTGGCTTCCATCTACGAGGGGGAGGGATAGGATTGGTCAACTACATCTGGTTGTTTATGATTGTGAGTGGTGTCGTGGCTGGTGTGATTCAAGGAAATGTGGACCTGGTGACTGAGGCGGCGTTGAAAGGTGCGAAAGATGGAGTGGCAGTCTGTCTCGGTTTGGTCAGTATCCTCGTCTTCTGGTTGGGGATGATGCGGATCGCTCAGGAAGCGGGGCTTTTGGAAAAGCTGGCCCGCCTGCTGGGGCCTGCAGCCCGGTTTTTATTTCCGGGAGTCCCCCAGGATCACCCTGCTATGGGGTATATTCTGTCCAATATGAGTGCCAACCTCTTCGGCTTGGGTAACGCCGCCACTCCCATGGGGCTGAAGGCGATGGAGGAATTGCAGAAGTTGAATCCAGATCCGAAGACTGCTTCTCCGGCCATGTGTACCTTTTTGGCCTTAAATACATCCAGTCTGACTTTGATTCCGACGACGATCATCGGACTCCGGATGGAACATGGTTCAGCATACCCCACGGAAATCATCGGGACGACGATTTTTGCCACCTGTTGTTCCACTGTGGTAGCCATTCTGTTGGATCGTTGGTATCGGGCCCGGATTGCGAAGGAATAGTGGGATCAGGGAGCGCTAGGTTTGATAGTATAATCCCTGTTCGCATAAACACGTTTATCCGATTAGAGGAGGGGTTGGGATGCTGGAAGCAGTCTCATTTTTGTCAAAAATCATGATTCCCGCCATCCTAGCCTTTATCCCTCTCTATGCCACTTATCGTAAAATTCCTGTCTACGAAAGTTTTGTCGAAGGGGCCAAGGAAGGGTTTCCCACTGCGATTCAGCTGATTCCTCACTTGGTCGGGATGATGGTGGCGGTATCTATTTTCAGAGAGACGGGAGCCCTTCAGTTCTATCTCGGGTTTCTTAAACCCCTGGTCGCATGGATCGGTTTTCCAGAAGAGGCACTCCCGCTTGGTCTGTTGCGGCCGATTTCGGGGTCCGGTTCCTTGGCCTTTGCTGAGAGTATCTTTCGCACTCACGGTCCGGATTCCTATCTGGGGCGTCTGGCTTCCACCATGCAGGGAAGTACGGACACCACGTTGTATGTATTGACGGTCTATTTTGGCGCAGTGGGTATTCGTCGTTCTCTTTATGCGGTGAAAGTGGGTCTGTTTGCCGATCTGTGCGGACTGGTGGCCTCCTGGTTGATCGTGACTTGGGTCTTTGGAATGTGAGAGGGTGCTCCCTTTCCAGATCTATCATCGGTGAACCTTACGCACACTCCAAAGTGCGTTTTTTTTATGTCTGAATGTAACTCTTACCCTCCGGCTTGTGATTGAGTCATGAGATGGATAAGATGTTCAATGAGGTGAAAACATGGAACGGTTGCAAAAAGTGATGGCCCGGGCAGGGGTTGCCTCCCGGCGGAAGAGCGAAGAATGGATTCTCAGCGGGAAAGTTCGGGTGAACGGGGAGACGGTGACGCAACTGGGAACCCGGGTGGATCCCGAGCGGGATCGGATCGAAGTGGAGGGCCGTCTGATCCAATCGGAGCAGAAGCGCTATTTTATCTTTTACAAACCGAGGGGGGTGATCACCAGTTTGTCCGACCCCGAGGGGCGTCCGGTGGTGGTGGACTGGTTTCGCGATGTGGATGAGAGGGTATATCCCGTGGGACGTCTGGATTACGACACAGAGGGGCTCCTTCTGCTGACCAACGATGGAGAGTTGGCCCATGGGTTGGTTCACCCCCGCCATGAAGTGGACAAGATTTACCAAGTGACGGTGGAGGGGACCCCTGCCAAAAAATCCCTCCTCCGTTTGGAGACGGGGGTGAAACTGTCCGACGGCTGGACGGCTCCTGCCAAAGTTCGCATGTTGAGGAGGGAGAAAGGACAGGCTTGTCTGGAGATAACCCTCCATGAAGGAAGAAACCGACAGGTGAGACGAATGTGTGAGGCGGTGGGTCATCCTGTGGTACACTTGGTTCGTGTCCAACTGGCATTCCTTACGCTGTCCGGTCTGCAACCGGGGGAACATCGAGAGTTGAGCAGAGCAGAAGTCCAAGGGCTGAAAGAACTTCTGTAACAGCGTCAGCTTTCAAACAATATTCAATCCGGCACCTGATTAAGGGAGATGGCGGCGTTATAATAAACATGGGTAGGCATGTTGATTCGTTATTGCTTCCTGTGGTGTCACCTGCAGGTGCAACCACCAGTCTCCTTGGCACCTGTGAGGCTTCATGGCGGTTCATGGCCATGACATGGATTTGAAAAAAAGCGAGTGGTTTCCGAAACGGGGGGTGGAATAGATGGTTAAAAATACCAAGTGTGATTGCGGACACAACAACCCCGTCGGTACGGTTTTGTGTGAGCACTGCGGGAAACCGTTGGATGAACAGGGAGATTCCGACCGTCCCTTGGAGATGCGTTATGAGGGGAAAGCCCGGCGATCCCAGACCCAGAAGACCACGCTTTTGGATCGGATATGGAATTTTTTCTCTTCGGTCAAGGTGGCGATCTGGCTGATTTTGATTACCTTGGTTGTCTCCATTCTGGGAACGTTGTTACCTCAGGAGCAGTACATACCGTCCAATCGGCCCGAGGTTTATTATGCCGAGACCTATGGCTTCTGGGGAGATGTGTTCTACCGGCTGGGCTTATCCAATTTATATGAGTCTCCTGTCTATATCGCTTTGTTAGCCAGTATCGGCATTTCCTTGGTGGTTTGTAGTCTGGATCGGGTGGTCCCCCTATATAAAGCGTTGACTCAACAAAAAGTGGTCAAAAATATCCGGTTTATCGATCGACAACGGGTGAGCCGAACAGAAGCTGCACCTGAGTCGAGCGAGGAGACTCTTCTGGATCAATTGGCGGAAAGTTTAAGTCAGAAGCATTACCGGATTCGTCGGGAAGGAAGTTCCATCCTGGCGGAGAAAGGCAGGTTCAGCCGGTGGGGCCCTTATATCAACCACATCGGTCTGATTCTGTTCTTGGTGGGAATCCTTCTGCGGCATGCTGTCCCTGGATGGTATATGGATGAATTTCTATATGTCCGGGAAGGGGAGACGAAAAAATTGCCGGAGCTGAACTACTATGTCAAAAATGAGAAGGCGACGGCAGAGTTTTATGACCCGGAGGAGATGCCTAAGTCAGACAAAGGGCAACCGATGGTGAAAAAGTATGAAACGCGTCTCACCCTCTATGAAAGGGACCCGGAGACGGGCAAACTCCATGAGCTGAAGCGAGGATCGGCCATAGTCAATCATTCTTTCAAATACGAGGAGCTGGAGCTTGTCCAATCGGATTTTAAGACGGAAACCCAGGCGATCCAGCTGAATGTGAAGGATAAGAAAGAAAAGCGAAATCTGGATACGTTTCAGGTGAACCTGTTTGATCCGGCACAAAAATATCAACTGAAGAACGGGCTCCATATTGAAATTCTCGACTATTTTCCGGATTTTGTGATGGAGGGGAACCGTCCCGCGACCCGCTCGGAGACTCCCAACCGTCCCGCCTTCATCTTTTCCGTGGACGCTCCGGATTTGAAAAAGCCGGAGGTCTCCTGGGTGATCTCTGGGACCAATCTGGATGATATCAACCAGAAAAATCGATACACCATGGAATTGAAAGGTTTGGAGACTGCCAATGTCTCCGGATTGATGGTCCGGGTGGACAAAGGGCTGCCGATCATATTCCTGGGAGGGATCATCTCCATGATCGGTCTAGTGATGGGATTTTTCTGGAACCATCGCAGGGTGTGGATCCGCTGGCAGGATGGATACCTCCACGTCGGAGCCCATACAAACAAGAATTGGTTCGGTCTGAGGCGGGAGTTGGAGCAGGCTACGGAAAAAACGGATCTGCCGTTGTCTTTCAGTCCCGATCGACGTCAGGAGGTTGATTGAACATGGTGCAAGTGATGGAATATGCTCTCCTGGGGGCTTTTATCTTCTATCTGTTCGCTACCATCGCTTTTGTGACGGCAGTGACCGGAAAGGCTTCGCGGGTGGGTAAAGAGGCTCACACGCGAACCTGGGGTAACTGGGGGATTATCCTGACTATCATCGGGGTAGCTCTCCATCTGGTGTTTATTGTGACTCGAGTGTTGTTGGGGGGGCACTTTACCAGCAACATGTTTGAATTTACGGCATTTCTTTGCTTTACGATCGTGGCTGTGTTTATCGTGCTTTTTTTCCTCTATCGAAGTGTGACCCTCGGAGCCTTCGCTATGCCGATCGCCATGTTGATGGTGGCTTATGCGGCGGTCTTCCCCAAAGACGTGGAGCCTTTGATTCCGGCTTTGCAGAGTAACTGGTTGCATATCCATGTCACCACGGTGGCAGTGGGCCAAGGCGCTTTGGCAGTCGGTTTCGTCGCGGCTTTGATCTACCTTATCCGCTGGGTGGGGATGAATCGGAAGAGCAAGACGGCGATCTGGTTGGAAGTGATTATGGTTACGATTCTGATGGTGGCAGGCTTTGTCATCACAACCTTTCTCTTTTCGGCCACAGACTATGAAGCAACCATCCAGCATTCGGTAGAAGGGCAGCCGCTGGTTCAGGAGTATGACTTGCCGCCGATTGCAGGTCCCCATAACGGTAAGGTTGTCCAGATGGACTCCTTCCTCGGCATGAACAACCCACTGTTTGAAGCTCCTTCCTGGATGAAGGGGGAAGAGGCGGCCAAAAAGTTTAACTCTGTGCTGTGGTCGGTTCTCTCTGGACTGGTCTTGTATGCGGTGTTGAGGCTACTGTTCCGGAAACGGGTCTATGAATTGTTGTACCCGTTGGTGAGAAACCTGGATCTGGAGAAGGTAGACGAAATCAGCTACCGGGCGATTGCCATCGGATTTCCGATCTTTACCCTGGGCGGTCTTGTTTTTGCTATGATTTGGGCCCATGAAGCCTGGGGGCGGTTCTGGGGTTGGGATCCCAAAGAAACCTGGGCTCTGATCACTTGGCTCTATTACAGCGGTTATCTTCATCTTCGATTGTCTCGGGGATGGATTGGGTTGAAATCCTCCTGGCTGGCGGTGGGCGGATTTGCGGTCATTATGTTTAACCTGATCGCGATCAATCTGGTGTTCGCTGGTCTTCACTCCTATGCTTGATCCCAGAGAAGGTGGACCCGGTGGTTGCATTTGCATCATCGGGTTTTCCGTTGGGGCATAATGGAGAAGAATTCTCAGCCTGTGAAAGGGAGGAGTTGATCAGAAGGGATTGGACTCGTATTGCTAACAAATTTGTAAACAATCCCACACAGAACTGACGCAGGATGAAATGGTTTGCTAAGATGAATGTGGAAGGATTTTGTATAAGCTCAATCAAGAGCGAGGTCCATCCTCTATAGAGCTCCCTTTTTATCCGTGCGGATATGGTATTCTATAGAGAAGGAACCCAGTTGATTGGCCCTGTGAGGTGAATCAGGTGAAAAAGCAGGAACGTATTTTAGTTGTGGATGATGAAGACCGGATCCGCCGTCTGCTTCGCATGTACCTAGAACGGGAAGGCTACTGGATCGATGAAGCGGAAGACGGTGAGATGGCCCTGAAAAAAGGGATGGAAATCGATTATGATTTGATTTTACTCGATTTGATGTTGCCTGGTATGGATGGTGTGGACGTATGCCGGGAGCTACGGAATAAAAAGTCGACCCCGGTGATTATGCTGACAGCTCGGGGAGAGGAGACCAACCGGGTGGAAGGTTTTGAGGTGGGGGCGGATGATTATGTGGTCAAGCCCTTCAGCCCACGGGAACTGGTACACCGGGTGAAGGCGGTTCTCCGGCGTTCTTCGGCAACGGCTTTTCTGTCTACGGAGACGGAGACCCACAATGTGATTGTTTTTCCCGAGTTAACCATTGATCACGACGCTCATGAAGTGCGGGCGGGTGGGAGGGAAGTGTCCCTAACTCCAAAGGAGTATGAGCTTCTCCATTATCTGGCGACTTCCCCAGATAAAGTGTTTTCGCGGGAAGAGTTGTTGCGGGACGTCTGGAACTATGAGTTTTTCGGTGATCTGCGGACCGTGGATACCCATATCAAGCGATTGCGGGAAAAATTGAACCGGGCTTCTTCCCAAGCAGCCGCCATGATTCATACGGTTTGGGGGGTCGGTTACAAGCTTGAGGTGCCCAAAGATTGATCTGGCGTAGTGTGGTCGGGAAGTTGTGGTTGACCATCATCGCGTTGGTCACTTTGGTTCTCCTGATTCTTACTTTTTTTATGACGGGGCAGATTTTGTCTACGTATTACGAAGCGGAATTAAATAACATGAATGCCCTGGTCCGGGAGGTTCAAGACACTTTGCAGGGACCGGAGAAGGAGAGTCAAGAGGGGTATCTGCGCTCGGTTTTGAAAGTGGCGGAGTTGAATGAGACTTACACCATCCTTCTCGATCCGGACGGTTCCGTGAAGTCACTAACCTCCCCCAAAGTTCCCGATATGCCATGGCGGGACATCCTGGAACAGACGGAGATTGACAAGGTGTTTCGCGGGGAACCCGTCTCCCTGCGAACACGAGTGATTGTCGGTGACCAGGGTTCTCTGTTTAAAGATGAAGTGATGTTGGTGGCTCTTCCTCTGAAAAAAGGGGAAAAGGTGACCGGCGCGGTGGTGATGTATCGCACCCAAGGCCAGTTATCGGAAAACGAGATCAAGAAAGTGATCCTTTATTCCGTTTTGATCGGTATTTTTTTAACGACGATCTTTGCTTTCTTTCTGTCGAGTCGAATCACACAGCCTCTAATCCAGATGAAGCGGGGGGCAGAACGTATGGCTCGAGGAGAGTTCTCAGCTCGGGTTCCTGTTCGTTCTCATGAGCGGGATGAGATCGGCGATCTAGCGGTAACCTTCAACCGGATGGCAGGTCAGTTGGAAGAATCGATTCAGGCTTTGTCCAGGGAAAAGGAGCAACTGGCCAGTATCCTCCGTAGCATGGCGGACGGAGTGATCACTCTGGATGCCAAGGGACACGTGATTATGACCAATCCTCCAGCGGAGAGATTTTTGTCCGATTGGCGGAAAACAAAAGGGGATTCGGCATGGCCCTCACCATTGGAGCAGTTTTTCCGTCAGGTTCTCGAAGGGGAGAAAGAGGTTTTCGGGGACATCGATGTACATGGAAGTAGCTGGGCGCTGGTGATGGCCCCTCTGTATGCTAGTCCGGAGGAGATCCGGGGAGCGGTGGCGGTATTGCGGGATGTGACCGAAGAGCGAAGGATGGATAAACTGCGGAAGGATTTTGTGGCCAATGTCTCCCATGAATTGAGAACTCCATTATCGATGTTGCAAGGGTATAGTGAGGCTCTGATGGACGATATTGCCGCTTCACCGGAGGACCAACGGGAGATTACCCGAGTGATCCACGATGAATCCCTCCGCATGGGTCGTCTGGTAGGAGAACTGCTGGATCTGGCTCGGATGGAGGCTGGGTATATCCGGCTCGAGCCCTCGACGATGGATGTTTTGGCTATGATTCGACGGGTGCATCGTAAGTTCCAGGCGATCTCCAAAGAAGAAAAAGTGGCTCTGCAGGTGGATCTTCCCGACGGGATGGACCCTGTTCAATGGGATGAGGATAAGGTGGAGCAGGTGTTGACCAATCTGGTGGACAATGCCATCCGGCACACACCGGAAGGAGGCCGGGTCACACTGAGAGCGATGCCTGCTGAGAAGGGGGTTCAACTGATTGTGGAAGATACCGGCAGTGGCATTCCACAAGAAGATCTCCCTTTCATCTTTGAACGCTTCTACAAGGCGGACAAAGCGCGGACCAGAGGACAGGGAGGGACCGGACTGGGGTTGGCGATTGCCAAACATATCGTTGAGGCCCATGCTGGCTCGGTCAGCGTCAAGAGCATAGAAGGAAAGGGTACCCGCTTTACGGTGCAATTACCTATGAAAACGCCTATGGAGAAAAAGACATCATGATCAAAAAACGTCCCTGAGCAATGGTCTTGACCCTGTCAAGTAGACAATGAAAAAAAGAACGGTTATGCGGCGATTTTTTCCCGATGCTCTACAGGGGAAAGGTCGCCCAATTTTTTCTGGAAACGCTCTTTGTTGTAGAAGGTGATGTATTCCTCGACGGCTGTGTAGGCTTCCTCAAAGGTCTTTGGGCGTATAAGGTGAATCTTCTCTGTTTTCAGATGGGAGA